>PNOB01000096.1 GCA_013824585.1 Desulfobacterium sp.
TGATGAATAACCAACGAATATCCGGCTGGTCCCTCCGCAACTGGCTGTTGCTCTCTTTCGGCCTATCCATAGTCCTTATTTTCGTTTTCACTCAGGCCCTGATCATCTTTGGTATGCCGTTCACTTCGTTCAAGGGTTTATTGGACAGTCAGACCGAAAAAGCATTCTTCGATATTTCCGAGTTGGCTGACAGCAGCAAGCGCCAGATAGAGAAATGGATCTTTGAACGGCAGGGGGATGTAAAAGCCATTGCAGAGAATCCCTTGCTGATGTTGGCAGTTGAGAACATTTTGCATCAGTCACCGACAACCAGTGCGGCAGAGGCCGAGGCGACCCTGAAGCAACTGCGCGCATATCTGAGCTTGTGGAAAGACAGTCATTACAAAGAGTATTCCAAGATTGAGATCATCGAGGCCGACAGCGGCAAGATCCTGCTTTCCACTCGTCCTGAAGAGGAAGGAAAGGATGCATCTCAATTCTCTTATTTCCGCAAGTTATTGAACCTGGTGGTAAAGGAGGTTGTGGAAAAGCAAATGGATACAGAGGGCGAGATCTCGAACCTGATTTTTGCCCGAGGTATCCGCAGCTCAGCCAAAGGGAGAATACCTGTGATCCATGCCGTACTCGCCATCCATGATTCCATGGACAACATCCGCTCCATTCTGCATGAAGGCATCGGCCAGACAGGAGAGATTGTCCTGCTTGATCAGGACATGCGATTGCAGGCGCCGCTACGGTATCCCCTGATTAACGGCAGTGTGCCCGAGCCTTTGGTCTTTATCCTTTCAACTAAACCCGCTATCCTTGCTGCCCAGGGAATTGAAACCATCATCGAAGCCCAGGATTATCGAGGTGTGGAAGTGATCGCTGCCACTCGCCACATAAGGATCAACACCGAACTGGCCTGGGGCATGGTGGTTAAAATCGATGCCGGCGAGATCTTTCAGCCCATCAACCAAGCCCTTGTTGCCCATGCCTTGGCGATTTCAGGGGCGCTGCTTGTCGGCGGCTTTCTGATTATACTGATCGCCACCCGGCTTACCAGACCTCTTTCCGCACTGAGCCAGGCGGCTGTTGCCATTGCAGAAGGTGATCTCTCGGTGCGCACCACGCCTGCGGGCAGCCGCGAACTGCAGGATCTCTCCCGTTCCTTCAACATTATGGCCGCTCGTCTCGAACACTGGAACAAGGACCTGTCCGCTGCGGTTGAGAATCGTACAGTCGAGCTTGCCGCCGCCAGTACGTCCTTGCGGGAAAGCGAGGAGCGTTACAGACGGATCGTAGAGACTTCCAGCGAAGGCATCTGTATGGTAGACGCTGAATATCAGACAACCTTTGTCAACCCGCGAATGGCCAAGATGCTCGGCTATCAACCTCAGGAAATGCTCGGCCTGCCCATCGCTTCTTTTTTGGCCGACGATGAGCAAATCCTTCATCATGAGCAGGTGGCCTTGAGAAAAAAGGGACAAGGCGCCAGGTACGAAAGGAAATTCAAGTGTCGAGACGGGTCCCTGTTGTGGACGCTGGTCTCCGCCACTCCCATTCAGGATGAAAAAGGGATGTTTGCGGGGTCCCTGGCCATGGTCGCCGACATCTCGGAGCAGAAGCGGCTGGCGGAAATCCTGCGGGAAAATCAGGTTCGTCTTGATCTGGCCTTGCGTTCGGCAGGCATGGGTATGTTCAGTACGAATATTGCCACGGGAAAACGTATTTTCAACAACCAGGCCTGCCTCCTCTTTGGCATTGATCCGAAATCCTTCTCCGGATCAGCAGAGGAGTTTTTCAAGACGGTGCATCCCGATGACCGGGAGATGATCAAGGCAGCTCTGGCCAGGACCATTGCCTTGGATGTGCCCTATGAAACTGAGTATCGCGTCCTGTGGTCGGATGGAACTGTCCGTAATCTTTCTTCCAGGGGAAGACTAGTTCGGAATGGTTCCGGTCAAACAGGACGTGTCAACGGCATTGTCTGGGACATCACCGATTTAAAAAAGGCCGCAACTGAAAAAGCTGAACTCCAAGAGCAACTGTTTCAGGCCCAGAAAATGGAATCTGTTGGTCGTCTTGCCGGCGGAATAGCTCACGATTTCAACAATATGCTCATGGCGATTATCGGCAACACCGAGCTGGCAATTGAAAAATCCGATCCATCAACATCGATTTACGAGCACCTTCAAGAAATTTTTACAAGTGCACAGCGCTCAGCTGATCTTACCCGTCAGCTTCTTGCTTTTGCCCGCAAGCAAACCATCAGCACAAAAATACTGGACTTGAACGAACTGGTTTCTGGTATGATCAAGATGCTCCAACGTATCATCGGTGAAGATATCGATCTGGTCTGGAAATCATCGACGAAACTCTGGCCGGTTAAAATGGACCCGTCCCAGATCGACCAAATTCTGGTTAACCTTGCTGTCAACGCCCGCGACGCCATCGCAGGCGTAGGAACTCTGACCGTTGAAACCGAAAATGTGATCTTTGATGAAACCTATTGCCTGACGCATGCAGGTCTCATTCCCGGTGAATACGTGTTGCTGGCTGTAAGTGATACCGGTAGCGGCATGAAAAAAGAAACCAAAGAGCATCTTTTTGAACCATTCTTTACCACCAAGGAGGTGGGTAAAGGAACAGGGCTGGGCCTTGCGATGATTTATGGTATTGTCAAACAAAACAATGGCTTTATCAATGTCTATAGCGAGCCAGGCCAGGGAACGATCTTCAAAATCTATTTGCCACGAACACAAATCGCAGGAGCGGTCGTGACAAAGGACGCCCAGCAACAACCTGATCGGGGCACCGAAACCGTGCTTTTAGTGGAAGATGAATTACCGATTTTAAAACTCAGTAAGACCATATTGGAACGTTATGGCTACACTGTGCTGGTCGCCTGCTCACCGAGGGAAGCCCAAGCGCTTGCAAAACAGCACCAAGGTCCGATTCACCTGTTGATCACCGATGTGGTGATGCCCCAAATGAACGGCAGAAATCTGGTGGAAAGCATCACTGTTTCCCGGCCGGGAATTAAGATCCTGTATATGTCCGGATATACTGCCGACATCATCGCTCATCATGGCGTTCTCGAAAAAGGTATCCATTTTCTTCAAAAACCATTCTCCATTTATTCCCTTACCGCTAAGGTGCGAGAGGTTTTGAGTGATTCCTGATCAAAGCATTGGATCATTCCTACAAAACAGTTGCGCTGCTCATGCTGATTTCAGGTGAATTGGAATGATAAATGACCAGTTGCTTCTGAGATTGATTTGGAATTTTCAAAATTTGTCCTGCACTGAGCCTGCTGTTATGTGACAGATGGTTAATCTGCCTTATCGCCAGAACAGATGTCCCATATTTGCGTGCAATCCCCCACAAGGAGTCTCCCTGTTTCACGCGATGATCAAGTATTTCTTTCTGAACAAGCGAGGGAATCGGGATCGAAACCGGGATCTTTTCGACCTTTGCCAGCAATAATGATGAGCTGTTCAAAGGAACCCGCAACAGATATTCATTCTCAGGCAGGATTTTATAACGAAGTTCAGGATTTAAATCAGCAATCACCTGCTCCGGCAATTCCATTGCCTTTGCCGCATCCTTCAGATGCAACTGTTTCCGAATCAGGACCGATTCATATTCCATGGGCGTGTCAACGATAATTTTTTCAAGCCCGTATTTTTCAGGATGATTGATGATATGCAGACATGCCAGGAACCTTGGAACATATCGAGCGGTTTCATTAGGCAATTTTTCATATAAATCCCAAAAATTATCCAGATAATTTACATTCTGTCCCCGGATAATTCGAAGCACCCTTTCCTCTCCGCAGTTGTAGGCAGCCAGCACTGTGGCCCAGTCTCCAAAAAGCTGATGAAGTTCTTTAAGATAGAGTATCGCAGCTTTTGTGGCTTTTTCCGGATCCAACCGTTCATCAATAAAAGTATCTCTTTTCAGACCGAATTTGTATCCTGTAGACGGGATGAACTGCCACAATCCCAGAGCCCTTGCCTTGGAAAGCGCCCTGGTTTTAAAACCGCTTTCGATCAGGGGGAGCCAGGATAGTTCAGCAGGCAGACCAGCAGCTTTTAATTCTTCCACAATCTGTTTCCGATACTGTCCGGATCGTTTGTAGGCTTCCAGAAAAAACTTTCTCTCCCGGCCGGTAGTAAAAGAATCAATCTCTCTTTGGGTGTATGGATTCAATGTTATCGGGATTGCCTTATATTTCCCGGTGACAACGGAACCTTGAACAGCATAAATTTCCAATATCCGCTTGGATATCATGAACCGAAGATCTTCTTTCTGCTGCATCAGATTGGGCAGAAGATCTGTGTTGACATCTACAATCAAAAAATAAGCCTGATCCAGTTGTTTCAGTGCTTCATCCAGTTTTCCCAGCTCCCGGAGGTTATGGGCGTTTTGACAATGTTCAAGTGCTTCATCCAGCATGGCCTGGGAACTGCTCTGTTCCATAATTTTTGAATCTTCCCTGTTATCCGGACCTTCAATCGATTTTTCGATTTCGGGCAAACTGTTTTCTATTTTTGGTTCCTGAATCTTTCCGGTGTGTTCGGAAATGACATAGCTATCTTCATCATCCACCAGCATGATATTCTGCGGAAGTCCTATAATTTTATTCTTCATATTGTACTTTTCAGAAGGATTAGCTATATAAAGGCTTTGCGCACATCCGCTGAGATTAATAATGATGGTCGCGAACAATATCGGATAAAAAAAATGCTTCATGGTGTTTATTCCTCTTTATGTCAGGATTCACAATCGTTTACACTACTTCTTCAAATTGCGTGCCATATGATATCGCATCCTCTCTTGATTCATTCCATAATGGCAGTTTTTTTCATAAGCTATTAAAATCAAAATATTAATACAGACCCGACCCGGTATATGCAGAAGTACTATCCGTCTGCTTGTCTAAAAAAACAGAAATTGAAGCTGGTGTCATTTTTTATTCACTTGGTATAAAAAAGAATACTACTTTTGTCATCTATAAGTGTTTAACCTGAATTCAGAAATGGCTATTGCCATTTAATATTATTAGGATTGAATGAAAGGAGAACTTCTTTACCAGGATAGAAATTTGAATTCTGTTTTTGTTCTTCCGACAAATCAGCGATAAACTGAAAACCGTCAACAAGTATGGTTGCAATAACCTTGCTTCTGGATTTTTCAATTCTGAGGTTTGTCAGCATGCCTCTGACTGTATTGCTTTCCGGGAATGTCGAATCCGTTTGGGAGAAGATATGCATATCCGAAGACAGAATAACAGCAGCAGAATTTTTCAAAGGCGGTCGCGAAATCATGAATCGTTGTCCAGTACCAATTTGTTTCCACCACACGCCTTCTGCGTCCTGATAAAAAGGACCAAATAAAATATTATACTTGCCTCTCCCGGAAAGCTGTCCCTGAAAAAGGTAAATCATATCATCACAGATATTCATCAACCAGTCCAGATCATGACTTGCAATGAGCACGGTAGTATTCCATTTTTCTCTGGCAAGCAAAGATGCTCTCCGTATCATACGACTGCTGTTTTCATCAACATTGGCCGTCGGCTCATCCAGAAGCAATACTCTTGGTTTCAGGATCAGCCTGGCTGCGAGCGCCACACGCTGGGCTTCTCCTCCTGACAGTTCAAACCACTTTCGATCTGCAAATTCTTCACCGGATAGTCCTACCATGGATAAGGCTTCAAAACATTTTTGACGGTGGTCGCCAGGATCTTTCCGTATTTTTAATCCGTAGGTGATATTGTCAATCACTGTACGTTTCATCAGGTAAGGCACTTGAGGCAGATAGGTAACCTGAAACCGGACTTTGGATGAAAAGGGTTCAGCCTTATTCTCATCAAACCAGATTAAACCTTTGCTGGGTTTTTCGATAAAGGCAAGCATTTTCAAAAGAGTGGTCTTACCGCTGCCGTTTGGTCCTGCCAATCCTACAATTGTATGTTTGGGAATGGTTAATTCATCGATTTCCAGCACAGTGGAAGAGTGATATTGATGGACAAGATTCTGAATGCGATAAATGGGAGCCTGACTCATGAAATTCCTAATTCTTTTTCCGTAAAAGGGATAGTGACACATTTACGATAAAAGAGATAAGCAGTAAAATCAATCCTAATGCAATACCGGTAGCAAACATTCCTTTTCCGGTCTCCAGAGCAATCGCCGTGGTTATGGTTCTGGTATGCCATTTGATATTTCCGCCGACCATCATGGAAATACCAACCTCTGTCATCACACGGCCATATGCATTCAATGCGGCAGCAATAATACCGAACCTCACTTCCCAAAGACTGGTAATAAAAAGCTGCCGTCTGTTTGCACCCAGGGAGATCAGTGTGATTCTCAAATTACGATCCATTGCTTCTACAGCAGTAGCGCAAAGTGCAATCACGACCGGAAGAGCGAGAATGGTTTGTCCGATTGCAATCCCGGATAAGGTGAACAGCAGACCAAATTCTCCCAGAGGCCCCTTTCGGGTCAGAAAAGCATATACCACAAGTCCGATAAAGACAGTGGGCAGTGCCAGAAGCGTATCAACAGCAAGTCGAAGCTTCCTTTTTCCAGGGAAGTTGAAATATCCAAGAATGAATCCGGAAGGAATTCCGATCAGAAGGCTGGCCATCATGGAATATGTGGTTACACGAATCGAGGCGGATACAGCCGACCAGGTCTGATTATCCCCACTAATGATCAGTTGAATCGCCTGAAAAAATCCTGCAATTATATATTCCATGATGAATAACTATTTGGCGTTGGGTGTGAAAAGTGGTTTCCCGAAAATTTTAAAGTTTTGAATCAATGTCTGAGTTTCCTTCCCAGCCATCCAATCTGAAAACTTCATTGCCAGATCATATTTGGCATTTTTACAATTTTCTTTGCTTACTGCAATAACACTGTATTGGTTCAGCAGACTCTTGTCCCCTTCCACCAATATCTTTAACAATGGACTGCCTCCATTGCTGGCTTCATATTTTATGTATGTTCCTCTGTCCGTAAAAGTATATCCACCGCGTTCGGCTGCGATATTGATCGTCGTCAGCATGCCCTGTCCGGTTTGAACATACCACGCTTCCTTGTCCGGTATCCCAAGACCAGATTCCTTCCAGAGAAGCTTCTCTTTCTCATCTGTTCCGGATTGATCTCCCCTGCTGATAAAATCATTTTTTTTTGCAGCAATCCCACGCAATGCATCAATAGTCGATTTCCCTCGAATCCCTGCCGGATCTGAACCCGGACCGATAATGATAAAATCGTTATACATGATCTCCCGACGATTGACGCCATACCCATTTTGTATGAACTTTTTCTCCGCATCCGGTGCATGAACCAGAAGAACATCCACATCACACCGTCTCGCCAGTTCCAGTGCCTTGCCGGTTCCAACTGCCGTCCATTTGAGGTTGATTTTAGTTTGTTTCGTAAAATGGGGAGCCAGATAATCCAAAAGCCCGGTGTTATCGGTACTGGTCGTTGTTGCCATTAACAGAACCGGATTTTCAGACAAGGCTGGCGAAACAATCATACCTACCATTGTAAAGGCCATTATCATCATACAGATTGCACTTCTCAAACATGACATATTCCATACCTCCTTTTCCGTTCATTTTTCAATTTTGACCCGGCAGAGTAGTTGTTCTGGTTGGATCAGTTACAATTCATACCTGATCTGTCAAGGTTTTTTGGGGAAAACCATTTTCCCGCTCAAACTCAATTCATATCCGTCTAACTCTTGTGCAATTTTAACAAACTTTTGCTCATGCAATAACCCGATAAAAAACTGAACGCCTTTATCAAAAAACCGTTCTTTTGAAATCAGAAGATCATACCGCTCCCACCGAAGAGGAATAAAACCGAGGCCCAGAAGAGATGCGACCGGACGGATTCCCGGACCCACATCTGCCCGACCGGATAAAACTTCAAGACCAACATCCATATGACGGTTCACCTCGTTTAAATAGCCTTCAAGTTTTGCAGGGTTGATCTTTTGTTTTTCCAGCTCCCGATCAAAAAGCAGTCGAGTTCCGGTTCCAAGAGGCCGATTCACGATGCGGATTCCTGGTTTTCCGATATCAGCAAATGATTGGATCTCTGATTTTTCATTTTTCTGGACAATCAGACCCTGCTCACGACGGCAGAAATTAACGATAACCGGCATCTTGTCGAGTTCTTGGCCAGCATAGTCGAAATTATAATCAGCTTCATTCTCCTGAAGAAGGTGACTGGTGGCAATATGGCACAAATTCTGACGAAGTGCTCTGAGTCCGCCCATGGATCCCATGTTCCCGAAAACTGCGATCTGATCCGGAAACTGGTCGTTAAAAAGAGAAATCGTTTTTTCCAATAACAGGTCGTTGCTTCCGGCGATAATCAGGACACCCTCATATGCCGGGAGTGGTCGAACCGATTCCGGATAGTTTACGGTGTTGTATTCAACCCATTGTTCCACAAGATGGATCGGGAATATCCATTTCCCGGTAACCTTGGAAGCTGGCAAACCTTTTCCCGAAACCAGGCTGTAAACCATTTTCTCGTTGATCCCCAGATACTTTGCTACTTCTTTCGTGGACAGCATTTTCTTCATTTTCAGTCAGGATCTCCGTTTGAGTTGTTTAAAAAAATTAGATTTTCCGATATTTTATAAAATCCGAAAGCATTGGATGTCAAGCGAATTAATCCAAAAATAACCAATACAAACGATTTATAACCGCAAAAAACAGAATATTTCTAAAAACTGGTATCGCTTCTTTTCCATGCAGCATCATAAGTAAAAACCATTGCAACGCGGGCATGGAAAATGATAATACGGGTCTGCTTGTCTGAATGGAACGTTAAACTGGCATTTTTTTATGAATATTGTCCTTGAAGTCAAAAATCTTACAAAACACTATTCCGATATCCAGGCGGTGAATGGTGTTTCATTTTCCATTGAAAAAGGAACCTGCCTGGGTCTTCTTGGACCGAACGGAGCAGGTAAAACCACAACGATCGAAGTGATTGAAGGAATTCGACCGCAAACTTCAGGTGAAATCCTCTATAAAGGAAAACCCAGGGGGGCAGGTTTTCGGAAAGAAACAGGGATACAATTTCAGAATACGGAGTTGCCAGATTTTTTATCTGTCAAGGAAACGCTTGAAACCTTCCGGAATCTCTATGGTCGGAAATCCGATATCAACGAATTGATCGAAATCTGTCATCTGCAGCCAATTTTAAAGCAGGATAACCGGAAAATTTCCGGTGGGCAAAAACAGCGACTGCTGCTTGCCATGGCGCTAGCCAATGATCCGGAGCTGATCTTTCTGGATGAACCGACCACTGGACTGGATCCCCAGTCCAGAAGACATCTCTGGGATATTGTTCATCAGATCAAAAAAAAAAAGAAAACCATTATCCTGACCACACACTACATGGAGGAGGCCCAGATATTGTGCGACAGGGTTGCCATCATGGACTATGGAAAAATTATCGCAGATGGCCCGCCGGAAAAACTCCTGAATGAACAGTGCAATGGCACAACGATCATCCTTGCAGAATCGCCGGATGACAGCATACTGAATCATATTTCAACCAAATGGATCAAGATACAGGATGGTGTCGAAATTTATACAGAGAACCTGAACAGGAGCATAAAAAATCTTTTGGACAATGGGGTCGATCTTTCAACCATGACAGTACGGCCCCAAAATCTGGAAGATCTGTTTTTAAAATTGACCGGGAAAAAGCTGAGAGCATAGAACGTATTCATTATGATCAGAAGAATCTGGACCATATTTAAGGCAAGAAACAACGAATTTTTCCGGGATCACGCAGCATATGGCTGGAATCTGCTATTTCCTTTCCTGGTTATCATCGGTTTCAGCATCATGTTCAATGAAAAACAACAAGTCCTTTACAAGGTCGGGATTGTTTATGAACATGGGCCCAGTAAGAATCTGGATACAGAAGGGATTACCGGTTCTATGACCAATGACACACAGTTTGTTATATTTAAAAAAGCAAAATATACCGAATTCATAGATTTCCCTGTTTTTCAAACCGCCCTGGACAAACTCAAGCACCATCGCATTGATTTTTTGATCAATCCAGATACCAGACAATACTGGCTCACGACAACTTCTCCAAAGGGATATATGGTTGAGAAGCTGCTGCAGGCAGGACTGGTTAGCAAAGACTCCCTGTATACACGAAAAAAAATAACCGGCAGCGAGATTCATTACTCCGAATGGCTGTTTCCGGGAATACTGGGAATGAACATCATGTTCAGCGCATTGTATGGCGTGGGCTATACAGTTGTGCGATACCGGAAAAACGGTGTGCTCAAAAGATTCAGTGTGACCCCACTTCGGCCTTATGAATTCCTGGCAGCACAGATTATTTCAAGGATGTATCTCCTCACCCTGACCACAATGATCGTTTTTCTGGGATGCATGGTGATATTCGGCTTCACATGTCAGGGATCATACTGGAGCCTTCTGGCTGTATTTTTTCTCGGCAGTTTCAGCATGATCTCGGTAGGGCTTGTGATTGCAGCCCGAAGCAGCAGTGAGGAGTTTGCCAACGGGATGCTCAATCTGATATCCTGGCCCATGATGTTCCTCTCTGAAGTCTGGTTCTCACTGGAAGGCACAAAACCCTGGGTAAAAACAATCTCCGCGTTTTTACCCCTGACCCACCTCATTGATGGAGCGCGAAAAATCATGAATGACGGGGCCTCTCTGTATGACATCCGATACCAGATATTTATGCTTGCGATCATGGCTTTCTTTTTTTTCATGGCAGGTTCAATCCTGTTTAAATGGAACGACGAATGAAGCAGACGATGAAGATTCTGTCAAAACTGCCCGATACCGGAATTACCATCTTCACCTTGATGACAAGGCTTGCCCAGGAGCATCAGGCCATAAACCTGTCCCAGGGATTTCCGGATTTTGATGCAGATCCAAAGCTCATAGAGCTTGTCAACAACCATATGCGCCTGGGACACAACCAGTATGCTCCCATGCAGGGCATACCCATTCTCCGGCAACGAATCGCGGAAAAAATACAATATCTTTACCAGGCGGTATGCGACCCGGAAACCGATATCACCGTTACATCCGGCGCAACAGAGGCTCTTTTCTGTGCAATCAGTGCCGTAGTAAATCACAATGATGAAGTCATCATCTTTGAACCGGCGTTTGATTCATATCTGCCTGCCGTCCGGTTAAACGGCGGGATTCCGGTTTTTGTCAAATTACGGTATCCGGATTATGCAATCGACTGGGATGAAGTAAAAAGTAAAATCTCCCCGAAGACAAAAGCCATCATCCTGAACTCCCCCCACAACCCGACCGGTACGATCATTACCGGGCAGGATATCAAGCAGCTCCAACAGATTGTACAGAATCATGATATCCTGATCATAAGTGATGAGGTTTATGAGCATATCATCTTTGATGGCATATCCCATGAAAGCCTTTTGCGTTATCCGGATCTCGCAGATCGAAGCTTTGTGATCAGCTCATTCGGAAAAACCTATCACACCACCGGCTGGAAAATCGGCTATTGTGTCGCACCTCGACTGCTATCTGCCGAATTCCAGAAGATCCATCAATACGTAACCTTTGCATCCAACACTCCCATCCAGTATGCTTACGCAGAGATCATGGAAGACAGAGGCCACTACCTTCATCTCTCTCTTTTTTATCAGCAGAAAAGGGATCTGTTCCTGTCTCTGCTTCAGGATTCCAGATTTACTCCCCTGCCCTGCCACGGCACCTATTTTCAGATGATGGGATACTCCGGAATTTCAAAAGAACCAGACACGATCTTTTCCAGACGATTAACCGCAGAATATGGGGTTGCGGCCATTCCGCCATCGGTTTTTTATCACACAAATGATGACAACAAGGTGCTTCGGTTCTGTTTTGCCAAAACAGACGATACTTTAAAAAAGGCGGCGCAGATATTATGCAGAATTTAAACATCACACTGATTCAGACAACCCTGTTCTGGAATGATCCGGATGCGAATCTTAAAATGTTTGATCAGAAGATCAATGCCATTCCAGACAATACGGATCTTATTGTTCTTCCGGAGATGTTTACAACTGGTTTTTCCATGAATGCAGAACCATTGGCTCAGGATATGAATGGAAAAGCAGTTGCCTGGCTGATTAAAAAGGCGGGTCAAAAAAAAGCTGATATTCTGGGAAGTATGATCATCAGGGACAAGGACAAATTCTATAACCGGCTGATCTGGGCCAGACCGGACGGAACGATCCTCTGTTATGATAAAAAGCATCTGTTTCGGTATGCCGGTGAGGAAAAGGTGTTTACTCCGGGAACCGAACGAATTACCGTCGAGCTTTGCGGATGGAAAATCCGTCCGTTTATCTGTTATGATTTGCGTTTTCCTTTATGGACAAGAAACTTCAACAATCAATTTGATGTGGCTGTCTTTATTGCCAACTGGCCTCAAAAGAGGGCGCCTCACTGGAATGCCTTGCTGAAGGCAAGGGCAATCGAAAATCAGTGTTATGTTGCTGCAGTGAATATCGTGGGTACAGACGGAAACGGCCTGGCCTATCAAGGTGATTCCTGCCTGATCGATCCGCTTGGAAATGATCTAATTGAAAAAAGCAACAGAGAAACGATATACAATGCAAAACTGTCTTATGAAATCCTGACCGATTATCGAAAATCGTTTCCAGCATGGATGGATGCTGATTAAAAAGTCTCTTTTTTATTTCAGTCTGTACACTGGGAAATGCTGTCCACTTTTTTCCAGGACCGGACACCTGTAAAACCCTTTGAATCCCATTTCTTTCCAGGCAATGCCTTTCCCTCAAAAACTCCGGATTGTTCATTCAGTATTGTAAACTCATAGCAGTCACCTTCATCCAGAATCAGAGCCCTTCCGCTTAAAATCCCTTTCTGAAGTCGTTCAACATGGAAGAAATGCTCCCCTGGATCAAGATCAATGGTTCTCTCGTAATCCTTCGTGACGTCATGGGCTTCGATCAGATCGCCGTCTATGGAATACTGTATGTATTTGATTACAAGGATCGGCTTTTCACTGTCCTGCGGGGCCATTCCTTTGGATCTGATTATCAGATGAGCTTTTTTTGTCCCTTTCCCGGAATGTTCCGCTTCATCGTATGGATTCTGTTTTGCAGATATAAAA
>PNOB01000097.1 GCA_013824585.1 Desulfobacterium sp.
TTGAAAAATCGATTCAGGAACTGGAGAGTATCGACAACAACCGTTTGTTTATCGTGGATAACTCCCTGGCACAGGATGAACAGTGGGAAAAGGATCTGTTCCGTGAGATGATTCCACTGAAAAAGAAGTGGTGCAGTCATCCGATCCAGGATAAACCGGAAGTTCTGGACCTGGCTGCTCAGGCAGGAGCATGGTATGTCTACCAGGCTGTTTTCGACACATCCGATTATATCCGGGAAAGGATCAAACGGTATCATGACTATGGTATCCGGGTGGAGGGAACCATACTCCTTGGCATGGATAATCATACCGAAGAGGATATCAAACGGTTGATCGATTTTCTGCTTGAAATCGAACTGGATCTTGCTGAGTTTACGGTGCTGACCCCCTTTCCTCACACACCTGCCTTCCGGGAGCTTCACCAGGACAAGCGGATTCTTTCCTATGACTGGGATGATTATTCCGCAGACAAGGTAGTATTTCAGCCAAAACATATGGCCCCTGAACGACTCCAGGAATTATTGAAGTATGCATGGGATACGTTTTATCATGATGAGCCGCAGCCCGTTAAAATGTTCAAACTGTTTCAGCATGTGATTGAAAAAGAAAAAGCAGACAACACCTATCGTCCCAGGAAAAGAGAATTGGCAAACTATGCATTTGGCAAGAAAATCCGATGAGGATTCTACGGGATGAAAAACCACAGATGGAAAAGCGTTTTCAGGTCGGCTTTGATGGGTCAAGAATGTTCAGATGAGATGTAAACGATTCTTTCTCTTTTAAAACGTTTTCACGCAAATCAGATACATCGAAAGCTTTTAACGGTGCAACACCAGCACCTGTATCAATTGTCAGAATGGGCCCCCGTTTAATAAAACGTCGTTTTGGACGGTCCGGTATTAATGTCAGGCCTTCTTTTGAAGGAACAATTCGAATTTTTTGGCCGGATTCAAATCCATAACGCTTGCGAAGCTCAATGGGGATCACCAGGCGACCTGCTGAATCTATTTGTGTTATCGATTTCATGGCATCAATATGGCGATTGAAATGGCATTTGTCAAGAAAAATGCCATTTTTTGAAAGCTTAATAAAAACTGAATGAAAACTACATGGCATTGAATCGTCCTACCATATCATTCAGTTGATTGGATAGCTGCATCAACTCTTTGACACGGGCATTTACCTTCGCGCTTCTGTCTGCCATACTTCCGGCAGCCTGATTCGCTTTTGCGATGTCTTTTGAGATTTCCTCGGCTACTGCTGAATTCTGAGCCATATTCCTGTTGATTTCCGAAATTCCCTGAGAGGATTGTGCTATGTTTCCAGCGATCTCTTTGGTGGTTGAAGACTGTTCTTCGACAGAGGAAGAGATAATCACTACATAATTATTCAATTCATGAATAACCTCTGATATTTCGGTGATCTTATTCACGGTTTTTGCTGTAGCGCCTTGAATGTCTTCAATTTGTCTTTTTATCTGCTGCGTGGCTTCTGATGTCTGTTTTGCCAATTCCTTAATTTCATTAGCCACTACAGAAAAACCCTTTCCCGCCTCTCCGGCCCGGGCAGCCTCAATCGTTGCATTCAGGGCCAGAAGATTTGTCTGTTCGGAAATGTCCTTTATCGTCTCTGTTACTTTTCCTACTTCTTTGGCTGTCAGGCCCAGTTTATGGACCAGGTCGGAAATAATTTTAGACTGGGATACTGTATTCTGGGCGACCACCTGGGTACGATTTGTATTTTCCGCTATTTCATTGATGGTACTCGTCATTTGCTCAACCGATGAAGCGACCATGTTTGCATTTGTGGATAATTGTTCTATGGAGGCTGCCACTGATTTTGTATTCGTGCCAAACTGTTCGTATGCGCTTGCAACATTATCCGAGATTTTAGACATATCACCAGCGCCAATTGACATCTGATCCGACAGATCCGACAGCCCTTTTGACGAAGTATTCAAAATTTCGGCATTTTTCTGTATTTCCAGGATCGCCTCCTGAAGTTTCAATTTGTTTGTTGTAAGTTCTTTTTCCCTGCCTTTCAGTTTGTTTCGGATTGTATTCATGTAGGTTCCGATATAAGTAAGCCAGCATAGCCCCAGGGCACAGATGACCCATTGAACAATATTCTGGGTGAGATTGAAATCCAGAGGCGGAGATAGAATATTCAGGACAATCACAACTCCATATCCTGTCAGCGCAGCCAGGGATACAATAATAAACCCGGACATTGTAAGCTGAAAGGCTCCGAACAGGATGGTTAAAAAATATAAAACCATGACTGCTCCACGGAGATTTTGGACAAAGTACATGAAATAGGATATGTATATCGTACCTGCAGATATCTGAAAAATAGTCAGGCTGGGATCTTGAAACCCCATGTTAATACCACTCCGAATGATGATATAAAAAAGTGACTGCGTGAGAACCATGACAGCTAAGAAAATGATTTGATGACCCATGGACATGGCCACCAGGCCTGACTGCATGGCGACAATGATGACGATTGCACAAATAACGAAAAAGGCATTTGCCATGAATAGGCGCTTTATCCGAAATGCTTGTTTTTTATCCTTTTGGGGAATGATTGAAAACATAGTGGCTCCGATTTTTCAAAACAATTTAAAGGGGTATTTCAGGACTGATTCTGATCATTTATCGTTGTTACTTGATTATGATGTATAACATTCCGGCTTCCTGACTGCAAGTACTAGATATTTCAGGGGTGTAATCAAAACTATGGAATAATCGAAACCCAACATTTTTAATTACATCCCGTTGGCCTGATTCTCATTGACATTTGTAAGTGGGCTCGGCTGTCCTTTGACCGATAGATCACCCGGGCTGTATTCGAAGGGGAGCTTTCTTTGGAAAAATAGCGCATTCGCTCTTGAATGTGAAAGGAACTCAGATGTTAAACTTTATAGAGAACCCTATGCCGTTATTATTCCACGGAGAGGCAGTGATTTTGCCCCGGTAATTTTCGACAATTGTTTTAGCGATGGTTAGACCTAATCCATACCCTGAAATCTTGCTTCCTGCCGGGCGATAGAACGGTTCAAAGAATTTATCCAAATTGATCTGGCTTTCCACAACACATGTATTCGCGATGAATATTTCAATATGGTTTTTTTCTCTAGTAATTTTTATCTCAAGTTTCCCACTGTCTGGAGTATATTTGACGGCATTATCTATTAGATTTGACATCGCCATATGGATATCGTTATGATTTGCAAATATTGATGGACAGGATTTCGGTATGGTTGTCTTAAGATTTATAGATTTTGTTTGCATTGCAGAAGCAAACCGTTCTATCAAATCAAGTATTATCTGGGCAATATCAACCAACTCTTTTTTCTGATATAGTTTTTGAAAATCCAACTTTGAAAGCAGGAGTATTCGGCTGATCAGACTGTCCATATCTTCAATTTCATTTTCGATAATGTCGATATGGGAAATAGATACATTTTGATTGGCTTCAGATAATTTATCCCTGAGAATTTCCAGTGCGATTCGAATCCTGGCTAAGGGAGACCGAAGCTCATGTGAAATATTGGCTGAAATTTGTTTTGTTCCTTTAACCATTCGTTCAACCGCATCTGCCATCAGGTTAAAAGCGTTTCCAAGATCACCAATCTCATCATTTGATTTGGTGGTTACCCGATGGGAGAGATCTCCATCAGCGATTTGAATAGCAGAATCTCGAAGCGTTCGTATTGGCCTTGAAATAAATCTGGAAGCAGGAAACAACAGAATTGCCGTGCCTAATCCGATTCCAGCTATGTACAGAAAAAATAATAGTATAACCAATTCCTCTGCGGCACTGACGATTTTAACGTCGTTTAGGTCAAAGATAGCGATGACGGCACCTTCTTTATCACCGGGAAATGTAATGGGAATGTGCATGTAGAAAAGGTGACGGTCATTTTCGGCAAGGTCTTTATAATAATATGTCTTGTGCTGGGCTAAATCTTTTTTCGGAATAACAAGTATCGGGCTATCAGAAGAACAAATCGTTTTGTTGCCATTTGGGAGCAGCAAACAGACTTTTGCCTTGTAGAGCTGTTCCAGGTCTTTCAAAAAGGATGTAATATCCTGATTTTTAATGAATGAATCTGAGGCTTTTTCCTGTAATTTTCCCTCGAATAATTGTCTAAATCCTTTAACCCGGTATGCAAGATAATCAAGGGCTGTTGTGTGGACATATTTTACAGCAAGGGAGCTAAACAGAAAAAAAACCAATACTTCTGTAAGAATCAGGATTAAGAGTGACA
The DNA here is from genome assembly GCA_013824585.1 of Desulfobacterium sp. GTDB lineage: Bacteria > Desulfobacterota > Desulfobacteria > Desulfobacterales > SURF-7 > QZKS01. Next base: position 4,274 of record PNOB01000097.1, read on the forward strand.
CATAAAATATTTTAATGTGTAGTTTTGGTGGCTTCATTAGGCATCCACGAGCTTGTATCCTGAACTCCAGACGGTTTTAATCTGCCTGCGGGATCCTGAAACAGATTCGATTTTGGCTCTCAATTTGCTGATATGCATATCGATGCTTCGATCAAATGATGCAGCGTCATCGCCACGTGCTCTATTCATCAACACATCCCGGCTGAAAACAATGTTCGGTCGTTTCATCATGGCTTCTATGATTTTATATTCTGTACTGGTCAGTTCTGTATTTTTTTCCCCCTTTATAAGAATCTGTTTGGATCTGTCTAAAGTGAGACCGTATGCATGAATGCAATCTGACAACTCTTTGTGCAGGGCCTCATGATATTTTTTTGACGGTGCTCTACGTAAAACCGCTTTGATTCTGGCCATAAGCTCTCTTGGATTATAGGGTTTGGGCATATAGTCATCTGCTCCCATTTCCAACCCCACAATTCGATCCGTTTCTTCACCCTTTGCCGACAGCATTATCACCGGAATGGAATATGTCTGTCGAATATCCTTTAAAATCTCAAAACCATCCCTGTCCGGCAGAACAATATCCAGAATAATAATATGTGGCTCTTCCTGTTGAATGGTTTTTATCACATCGGTTCCAGAGAGTAGTGAAATGGTTTTGTACCCGTATCCTTGAAGGTATTCCGTTAACAATTGCTGCAATTTCACATCATCATCAACAACCAGTATCTTGGTTTTTACTGATTTTCCTTTTTCTTTTAATAGGGTGACTTTCTTCATAAATGGTCTCCATAGCCCCACAAAGGTTTTCCTAAAAAACATGTATTCTGAATGGATGTATGTATAACCAAACTTAATTTTACTCTTTTTTAAATTGTTTTACACTTTTTTACATCTTTATCAAAATTTATTTACATTTATTTGTTACTGTACAGCCAAAAGTACAAAAGCAACAAATTGTTTATCAGAGGTAATCTAATTTTAATCCAAGCGTGAGGAGGCCTTAAATGGAAAGACTTTTTTTAAAACGATCATTCATGAGATTGATGATGTTGGTCGCTGTTTTAATCGTAGCAGCACCCGGTTTATCGGCGGATGTTTATGCCGAAACGACCCAGCAAGATTTTCCCATGACTACACCCATGTGGGAAGGGCCTTATGATATCTTTATTAGACCTGATCTCAACGTCGCGTATCCTGATACCGGAGCGGTCTATTGGTCATCAAAGATAACAATACCGGCAGGAGCAGAACTTGAATTGGTGGGAAAATATGCACACGCCCGGTATATGTCAATAAATTCCTATAATCTAGTAACCGGCGCACCCACCGACGCCCTTGCCGATGTACAGATCGTTCCTGATGAGGGTTCTGAAAACCCGTTTATGCCAGGCGCAAAACGTGCTACTGATCGAAATCGTAACTTTACCATTACAATTTTAAATGAGCTTCCTCCTGAAGATCCATCCCAGCGTATGCCAAATACACTGTATGCCAAAGCCGGTGACGATGGAACCTTGGTACTGGCATGGCGTATTTATGTAACCGATAAAAATAGAGACATTACCGGTGGGGTCGGACTGCCTGAACCGCATGTAATACTGGCAAGTGGAGAGGTGCTGGATACAACAGCTTCATATGCCGCATTGTCTATTGACAACTCACCTCTTCCTGCAACGACCATGGGTCCGATGCGATACTATTCTCTTCGGGAAGGACTTGTTTTAAAGTCATTTGGCTGGCCTTACCCAATACCGGCCACATTTCCCTCTTCGAATCCCCCGGTTTTCAAAAAAGTTTTCAATGTAACAGAATCGGTGAGCTGCACTTTTATTAACCAGTTCCTCGGAAAGTGCAATCCAGCGCCTGCGTATCAGGTGGGGCAGTATGCCAACCTTGATAACCAGTATATGTCTACTAATGTAAACCGTGGATATGGCGAACTTCTTGTGATCAGAGGCAAAGCGCCTGTAACGCCTGCGACATATCAACGTGTACCTTATATGCAGGACGGCGTTGACATGCGTTACTGGTCCATAACCGTAAACGAATCAATGGCCACAACCAAGGTCGTTACCGGTACTTATGATGAGCAGACTCCCCTGGACGATAATGGTTATTACACCATTGTCGTTAGCCGCCCCGAGGATCGTCCTGCAAATTCCCACGAAAGAAACGGCGTGAAGTGGATGGAGTGGTCTCCTAATGGCGACGGTGCGGTTTATCCGGTCAATCATCCCAATGATGCTACAATCATTTTTCGCAACATGCTCCCATCACCTGATTTCGGTCATGCTATTCAGGACGTGGAATTTCCCGGCCAGGAGGCGGAAGTTCTGGGACCCTACATGCCGGTCTGTCAATATATGAGCGTTGAGGAGTTTGAGGCACTCGGTCTCAGACCTTGGAAAAACATGTGAGCCAATTTCAAAACTATTAATAAGCGTCACACCGGCGAAAGTCGGTGCCCAGAAAAGAGCCGAAAATACTGGATTTGAGTTTTCGCCGGAACTACAACAACAGATTTTTGAAATTGGCTCATGTAATTTTTAAGTGGAGTTTTAGCCTAAAAATCATAATCAACAAGCTGTGAGCCGGGAAAAATATTTTTCCCGGCTCACAGCTTGTGCAGACGTTTACTGCCAAAGACCATAATCGGCTCGATCGCTCCCACAATATTTCGAACCTATTAACGTATTCTTTCCACCTGGCACCAACCGGCTCGTAATCAGGTCTGCGATAAAATCCATAACATCCTGCAATGTGTATTTACGATCCAGCGAAAGTCTTAAAGACATAATCTCAACCAGTCCGGTCAGGGCGTAGGCCAGCAAATCCGGATCGATCTTGTTAATGATTCCTTCCTGAACGGCCTGAAAACCTCTATAGCCTTTTTAATGATTCCCTGTCGTTTTTTTTCCTTTTCTTTATTCGTGACCACGGTTTTACGGACATTATATTTTTGAGAAATAGACTGCAGTGAAATCTCAGTCTCTCCTATTTTTTCCTTCAGAAAAGATAACGGCACCCGTGAGCCTTTCTTCACCTTTTCGATCTGTTTGAGCCGCTGAAGATGGCTTTCGTCATAGTATGCCATGGTGCGGCCTGTTTTTTTGGGTTGATGAAGCAATCCATGGCGAAGATAAAAATGAATCTTTGTGCGCGGAAAAGGCAATCAAGGAGCAGTCAGTGGATATCATCGAACTGGGAAGGCAATCCCTGGCAGATCCGTTCTGGCCGGTCAAGGTGAAAACCGGCAGGGAAAAGGAGATCATCAAATGCATCCGCTGTCAGCAATGTTATGTGGAGTTCGGTGCAAATCATTTTCTGGATTGTGCAGTCAATCCACTGACCGGACGGGAAAAATATTTTCCGGAGCTGTGGTTGGGTGACACCCGATTCGGTAAGCGTCTGGATAAGGTTTTTAAAAAAATGGAAGGATTTCCACAAATATAGATTATTTACCAGAATAAGGGCCCTTTGCATTTTTATATTTTTCGTTCCAGACAGATGTAGGATATAGGAATCATTGATTCCAGATGCAAAAATATAAAGGGCCCTATCGCCCCTGAACTTAAGGGTGTGCCAGGTTTGGAAAGCGCTCGAAGTCCGGTTTTTTAGCGTGTGCCAACATGTTGATGGATGAAATCTATGTATTTCCGGCCCCCGTATGAATCAGCTGCGTGCCTTTTAATGGACCGATACACGGTGGCGATAACCTTGCTGAGGATTTCAGATTCCACCTCTGAAAGGTCTTCCTTGATTGCTGAATCGATGAACGCAAATCCTTCCCTTTCCAGCTCATCTGAAAATAGCAGTGTTTCATCGCCAAAAGCATAGCGATCAAGAAGCTTCTCCAGCACATTTTTTAAAAAGCCATCTTTGATTGTATTCGTATGTGCATGGTCGAAACCACACATCGCCCCTTCGATGACATCCCCGGCTTCTTGAAGCTCTTGATTGTCAGCCATCTGCCGGGTGCTAAAATACAGTGTTTTGTCGTATCGGCGCATCTCCGCTATAGTCTTAAAAAATGAGCAGCCGGTGCACCTGCTTTCGTCGCGCGATGTCCCGCAGCAAAGACCACATACAACACCGGAAATTACCTTGCAGTTACGTTTCCCTTTTACTTTCATACATACGCTACACTTGGCCATATTCTGATATATGTCCTCTCTTTTAGGATTTTTTGTGCTTCATCCACATAACGAAAAAATCAGCCGGAGCAGCCCAGCGGGCTGCCATCGGCTGGATGTTCTTGGCATGTGATTTCTATATTTTCTGTTCAACTTCAAAATTCTCAGATTTAAAATTGCTATAGTACCTACCGTTTTTGGCTGTAAACTTGAGTACGCAATAATCAGGATCAGTTACCCCTTTGGGATAATACATTTCGTCTCCTTCTCTCCAGATCATTTCCTTTGATACGCCATCTTGTAAGACTTCCATAGTACCCTTAAGCATAATGCCCTTGAAAAATCTTTTGTCAAAGAAATATATGCAAGCTTTCGGGTTATTGAAATATTGTTTTACCCGCATTGAGGACGTATTAGTTGTAAAATAAATATGCTTTATGCCTTCTCTTTTTCTCGGTGGAAGCATAGCCTTTGAATTAGGAAAACCATCTTCATCAACGGAACTGATAATAGAAACGCTTGCCTTATCGATCATATTGCCGATTGTCTTACTCGCATCTCTCATCTACATATTCTCCTTTACATAACGTTCCGCGAAACCTGCGCCGGCCAAGAACCAAGCCGAAGACGGAAACGCCAATGTCCCGGCGCCAGGTTGACGCGGTTGTTAGTCAATTTTTATTTTATTTCAAAAAGTTGCCTTGTTACTTTTCCCCAATACTCATCTTCGTATTGTTCTTCTTCAAAGGTGTTGTTAGTGCAATTTGAAATTACCTTTCGCCAAAAAACACTTGCATATTCTGCACCTGTGATTTGTTTAATTTCCCATTTTCCAGGATACTGTTTAAATATTAGATGAGCGAACTTTTGCCCCATAGATTGTTTTCGACAAAAAGGGACGATATAAAACTCAAGCATTTCATGATATTTTTCATTTTTTATTCTTATTGCTGCAATTCCTACAGGCAATTCATTATCATACAGAATAAATCCTTTATTGTATTTTTCTATTATTGTATCAAGTTCAAATAACCCATTTGCGTTTGGTTTTTTCTTAGTGATTGAAGAAAACTCTCCTTCATAGCACTGAACTAAATTCAAATAAATTTGAATATTATCGGCGGATACTTCTTTAAGTTCCATTTGTCTGTTTTTGGTTAACATTTCGGCTTACTTGACAGCAGAAGCTGCCATAAAGTTTCAAAGGAAACAAAAAATGGGTATTAGCCAACCGTTCATTATTGCCATAGCTTCTGCTGTCAAGAAAGCCGATGGTTATGAACCATCTGTATTTCTTTCAATCGACTTTTATTATAAATATTATCGAACTGTTTTTTACTCCCTGGAAAACATTATCGGCAATAAGTTTTGGTATTTTTCTTTCATTAAATTTTGTTTCAGGATTGTCAATTTTATGAGGCCCATCACAAACTAAAAAATTTTTTGGAAGATTTTTTTCTTTATCCAATTCAATTTGTGAATTTTCGTAATTCGGCACCCACGCAATTATTGACCCGGTTGGAACATTGAAAGTCCCGATCCATAGGTTTGTTGAGCTATCGACTTTATCTTTTTTCAATTCTGAAAAAGTTTCCGGGGAAGTTTTATTATCTCCAGCAACCAGATTCTCTTGAAATATGAAATAAAATACGAGCGTGATTATTAAAAACGCATTTTTCATTGATTACACCATCAACGTGTCTCTGTGTTTAGGTGAATCAGACCGGTTTCCCCACCAAATAATATTAATATGACTGAATCCTTCCAGTTCCTTTAAAGCCGTCCTGTATTTGCTCTTGATTGATACATAGTGATGACCTCCTTCGATTTCGATACTCCCAACAGGATTGAGTTTGATTTCTGATGACATTTTGTTCTCCTTTCATGGTTTGTTGTGTTGAATAATGACAAACCATTTAAGCCTTTCTGGGCATAAAAATCTTTTCAATCCTTGCTTTTCATTTGTCCAAACTTGCTATTTTTTTGAATTTAACTCTGTTTCATGTTTCAGAAACATCGGCATGTCCCGATACTTACTTTATTTTAACTGGTATGCCGATGTCTACATCAAAAAACCTCACGCCATCAATTGTCTTTTCTCCATAGCATCTCTCAAATGCCTCCCGGTTATCCATTCATATCCGCTGTTTACAAGCCATACCGAAGACATCCAATGCCAAGCTTCTGTGAATTCATCACTTTTCAACAAGAAACGGCTAATCGCGTATTTCCCGCCAGCAATTTTCGTTATCCCAACCGACCCGGATGGCTTAATATTGTTCAATAATGGAATTGCTATCATAACTCTTAGATTCGATGACTTAGTGATTTCTGGATTGACTCCGATGACGGAAGACAAAAGCCGGAACAAACGAGTTAGCTGTCAAGAATTCTGAAATAAAGACGGAAGTTTTATTTTTTTACATAGTCCGATCTATTGGAGAAGTTTTTTCTTGACAAGCTAAAGCCATATAGATGTTAAGCCGTGTTTGACTTATAAGCTTGCGTCAACGATTGGAGGCATCTGCACGTCCGTCTTTCCGCCCTTCTTGAACCGGAAATCGCATTTCTCGCGACCCTCGGCGAGGGTCATTGTTCGACTCATCCCCCAGCCCATCATCTCACTAACAATCTTGTCCACGGCACACACATACGGTGCCAACTCTCGCGCGTTCTGTGCGCTGAGAAGCTTGCAAGCAGCGCACTCAGTGTAGTCAAGCCCATAGTCAAAGTCTCGGCCATTGCCTTCTATAAAGGTCAAGACATACCCCCCGGGATACTTTCGTTCCTGAGATTCTCTTGCCCGCTTTTTCAGGCGTCCTATGAACCATCGGGAAAAACAAAGATAACCAAGGACGCGACGTACAAGTCCCGGAATAGCTCTTAATTCCGCTTCTTCCATTTCATAGATCAATTGCCCGGCATCCTCAACAGTCCTTCCCTGTCTTTGTATTGCCCGATACACTGCCAAGTACCTACTCGCTGGAAGAAGGAATATCAGGAAAGGGTTCTTGTCACCAATGTAGGGAATCTTTGGTATGAGTGCTTCATATTCCTGGCGGGACTCCCTTATCAGGGCATTGGCTTGCTCCTCACCATAGCGGGAAATAAGCACCCGCTTGATGCGAGCAACCGATCTATTGAAGTCCTTCAACAGCCGCGACTTCCGTGATACGTAAGTTTGGTATGGCATTCGCCGTTACTCCAAGTTGCAGCCAGAGGTGAGCGGCCTAACGTTCCCGATCACCGAGTGCAAAAGGCTTCCATAAAACTTCGCATGAGGCCCTGATGTTCGCAAGCCCGTAAAATATGAAAAGCCACGGCCTTTTGCATCCGGTGTATTGGGTTGTTATGCAATAAGTGTATCTATTTGCGATCGCACTGACTTTTTTGATAGCGAATCTTCCATCTCGCAATATATTCGTCCATTCTTTCAACGCAATTAAATTGATCGGGTGGGTATGAAATATCCAACCTTTCACCGTGATTGCCAACTATTCCGATCAATGATGATATGGACTGGTATCTAACCTCCACAACCGGATCATCGAGAGCATTTAACAAAGCTGGAATTTTAGCATTCTTGAAACGAACACTTTGCGATAGGATCGCGGCGCACGCACTACGTACTTCCGCGCTATCATCCGAAATAAGCGCACTTGCCAAAGCCCGCACGCATTTAAGTGTATCGAAGTAGCCAATGGCTGTCGCCCGGACCCGGTCGGTTTCTGAAGCTGTAGAATCCAGTAGCGTACGAATCAGTTGAGGGATGATTCCGGAAATCTCAGCTCGAATCTGCCACCACGGATATTCTTGAAGGGCATCAGCTAATTTGAGCCCAATTTTTCGGGCGTCATCTAACATAGCATGCTCAACAAATGCGCTGTCGTCAATAAATATTGTATCTTCTCGCTCCGGTGTAATAATGATTGCGCGTGCAGATATGCGATATCCATCAGGGCGATCGGATATACAACCGGCAACAAACACCCAACTGAAGTAACCCATTGGTGTCGGATTGGTGTCGAACATCTTCCGGGGGTCAAAAAAGTGATTCGACCGCACAGGATGTATGATTATATCGAGCTTTGTGTCGAACAAACCGTCGTATTTATCAAAGTTCGGAACTAGTTGGAACGGCAAGCCACTTGCCTTTGGGTGTTTAACAGGGACTTCGACAAATTTGAGGTCTTCAATATCTATCTGTTCCAAAAGCACCTTCAGTATCTCTTCGGAATATAAATGCCCAATAAAGAAGCGTTCAGCACGATCACCAAAGTTTCGAAAATCAGATACGACGATGCAAATACGCGACTTTACTTCAGGTTCGACTTTCTTGGGAGGCGTTGAACTTGCACACCTGGCAATCCACGTTTCGCGGTATAACCTTTGCTGACTAGCAGGCCATTTGAAACGATGAGAATCACGGTGACAGTTCGGGCAAAACACGATCAAGTTATCAATGTCGTCTCTTCCACCTTGCGATTTAGCGACTATATGGTGAACATCAACTTCCGGTGAATCGCGGTGGCATCTACAACAGCGATGATTACACGCAACTAGGATACGCCGTCGTATCGTGTTAGGAATTGCCATCTACTTCTCCAAGTTAATGTGAAAATCACCGTTCATATTTCGCCAGCCTGCACCGGGTAGGTCAGGGGCCTTACAGCCCCTTTCCCCCCTAAGAACCGTGCGTGACAGTTTCCCGTCACACGGCTCAAGCATTTTAAAGGTCGATCCTGTGGAACGACCCGGCTG
>PNOB01000098.1 GCA_013824585.1 Desulfobacterium sp.
TTTAAAAAAATCCGTTACCTTGAACCGTTTCATGCTTGGAACATGACCAACGGGTGAAAGCATCCCTCTTGGAGAAATAACATAAACCGTATCTCCCTTCATAACACCCAGGTTATTGGCCAGTTCATTACCCAGAATGATCCCGGGTATTGCCACCCCCATTGCTTTTTTTTCTTTGATCACAAAACGCTCTTTAAGCGGTATATTGGCAAAATTTTGAATCACCTGGCCGGCAGAATCCGGTGAAATCCCTCGAAGCAGCGCCCCTGAAACATTGGAAGCTGAACGAAGCATAATCTGGGAATAAATAAACGGAGTGGCCGCAATAATGCCATCATCCTTTTCAAGTTCTGCAATCACATTCCGGTAATTGGAAAACAGACCGCTGTGACGCGATAGAACAATATGGGATTCCACCCCTAAAATTCGTGATTTCAAATCCGATTCAAAGCCAGCCATTACCGCGATGACGACAATGAGCGCCATCACACCAACAGTGACTCCGGCGATGGAGAGCAGGGTTATGAGAGATATAAAGGCTTGTTTTTGCTTTGTTTTAAGATAACGACCGCCTATAAAATATTCAAATTGCATGGTAACCGGTTTCTACTACATTCATCCGTTTTTACCGGAAGGCTTCATATGAGGAAACAGAATAACCTCCCGAATTGAAGCAGAATTCGTGAGAAGCATTGCAAGTCTGTCAATGCCGATACCTTCACCTGCTGTGGGTGGCATCCCATATTCCAGGGCTTCAATATAGTCCTGATCCATTGGATGCGCTTCTGCATCCCCTGCTTCCTTATCCGCAACCTGTTGCAGAAATCGTTCTTTTTGATCCACTGGATCATTTAACTCTGAAAAACCGTTTGCAATTTCCCGTCCGGCAATGAAAAGCTCAAACCGTTCTGTGAATTCCGGTTCCAGATCACTTCTCCTTGAAAGTGGAGAAACTTCCACCGGATATCCCGTAATAAAAGTCGGTTGTATCAATTTGGGTTCAACCAGTGTATCAAACAACTTGGTAATGACCTTTCCTTTTCGGTCGGCTTTCATAATTTTGATATTTTTAGAAGCTGCAAATTCCAGAAGTGCCTCATGGCTGTTTAACACCGCGGGATCAATGCCACCGATCTCTGTCAGGGATGTCATCAGCGGAATGCGGGGCCATGTTCCTGAAAAATTAAGTGTTTCCCCCTGATATTCGACACAGGGAGACCCGGTAATCACCTGAGCGACCTCCTGAAACATCGCTTCGGTTATGGCCATAAGATCTTCATAAGTGGCATACGCCTGATAAAATTCAAGCATGGTAAATTCCGGATTATGCCGGGTGGATACGCCTTCATTTCGGAAATTACGATTGATTTCAAAAACACGTTCAAATCCGCCGACAACCAGTCGTTTTAAATACAGCTCCGGAGCAATTCTCAGGAAAAGATCCATATCCAGAGCGTTATGGTGGGTCTTGAACGGTGTTGCTTCTGCTCCGCCCGGCACAGGCTGCATCATTGGTGTTTCCACCTCTAGATAATCCCGGTTCAGAAGAAAATTCCGGATCGCCTGAACAATCCTGCTCCGTCGGATAAAAATTTCACGAATGTCCTGGTTCATCATCAGATCCAGATAACGCTGACGATATCGTTTCTCCGGATCTTTCAAACCATGAAATTTTTCCGGAAGAGGACGGGTTGATTTGCAGAGCAGTTTGAATTCTCTGGCAAGCAGTGTCCACTCTCCGGTTCGGGTTAGAAACAACGGCCCTCTGACACCGATAATATCACCGATATCCATCTGCTTGAACAGTGTGTAGATATCTTCCCCAACCTGATTTTTTTGGACATAAACCTGCATCTGCCCGGTCCGGTCACTAAACCGGATAAAAGATGATTTCCCAAACTGATTGACCGCCATCATCCTTCCGGCTGTCTGAAAAACAGTACCCTCCTCACCCAGGGTTTCCGGCACGGTTTCAACAATGGCCTTGATCTCAGCCACTGTCTGCAATACCTTGAAACCGTTTGGAAATAAAACAATACCGTCTTTCCGCAGAGCTGCATTTTTTTCTCTTCTCTGCTCAATTATATCATTTGGCTTTTCCATGAATTACCATATTCTAAAAAAACAACCTGTTTAAAAAACCGCTGGCCTGGGGCTTGGAGCAGGGTGGCGGACCTACAAAAAATTAGCAAAAAAAATTATGATTTCAATGAATAATGCCTGATTACCCTCCGGGGAACCAAAACCGAATCAATCTGGCTTAGCTACCCTATTTACCTGGAGGTGTCAAGATTAAGTTGGTTCGCTATGGGAGAGGTGCAACCTGCTTTAACTTTAGTGTAAATAGGGTTCCGTGACCGATCTTGCTTTCCACATCAAGCTGGCAATCATATACGGAAAGGATTCGTTGAACAATCGAGAGACCCAGGCCGGTTCCCTCAGAGCGGGTTGTAAAAAAGGGGTCAAAAATAGATTTCAGGGTTTCCTCAGACATTCCACACCCATTGTCTTTTACTTCAATGCAGACATGCGTTTTTTTTACCGAGTATAACTTGATGGTAATTTTGCCTTCTTCATCAATGGAATGCGCTGCATTCAGGAACAGATTCCAGAGTACCTGCTTAAGATGTCCCGGATCCATCTCGATATAAAAATTTGAATCCAGTTCATCAATTAACTCAATTGCTCCCTTGCAAGTCCGATCCTTTTTGAATAACTCTACGGTTTCCGATAACAAACTGTTCAGATTCAATCGCACAGGGTTACCGACTGTTGGCCGGGCAAACAGCAGAAAATCACTCACCAGCCTGCTGAGTCGGTCTGCCTCTCTCAAAACGATCTGCATGAGTTTTTCATGCTGAGGATCATAGGAAATCTCTTCCTTCAGCATCTGAATGGAACCGGAAAGAGATGCCAGCGGATTTCTTATCTCATGAGCAAGACCGGCAGCCATTTCGCCAATTGCTGCTGTTTTCTCAACCCGTTTTACATGCTCTTCAAGGTCCAGAAGCTCTTTTTTGGTCTTTTTTTCCTGCTCTGCAAGGACACTGCTTAAAAATGCAACTGCAAAGCAAGCGGCTACGGTTGAAACAATTTTAAACAGAATCTGGTTGATCTCAAAATCGGAAGCCAAAAAACCGGATTCAATATTAATCGGAGGCAGGATGCCTCGAAATTCCAGTATGATCATGAAACCATATTGCAGGCTGCAGATCATCGAAATGATAAGACTCCCCTTTTTAAATAAAAACATGCTGGAGCATATGATCACGATCAGGTAAAGGAAGGCAAAAAAACTGATAAAACTGCCAGTCACAAAAACAATCAGGGTGATCATGAAAGAATCGATGATCAGCTGGAGATATGCAAACCAGACTGCGTGGGGAGCCCTGCGGTAAATCAGGAAGTAGATAACGGATTGCACCAGCATGGCAATACAAAGCCCAAAAATGATTAAAAAAGAGGGGACTGGTGTGGAATCAAAATGTTGAAATCCAAAAATAAGCAAAGAGCCAAGCAGCAGTAAAGCAAAAAGAGCTCGAAAAAAAATGAGCCCTTTCATTTTTCGGGTATAATCGTCTTGAACCTGCGGCACGAATGGCACCATGATCCTGAATTGTAACAATTGCCTTTTACAAGCTGTTATCGTGAACCCTGCTTATCCGCTGATGGCGCCTGCCATTTGAAAAACCGGGAGATACATGGATACAACGAGTCCGCCGATCAGACATCCCATGAAAACCATCATCAACGGTTCGATGGCAGATGTCAGGTTATCCACTGCAGTATCAACTTCGTCTTCATAAAAATCAGCTATTTTTTCAAGCATTGCATCCAGTGCGCCTGTTGATTCGCCAACAGCAATCATGGAACAAACCATGGAAGGGAATACACCACTTTCAACAAGGGGATCGGCCATGGTTCTTCCTTCCGAAATACCACTCCGGACATTGTAAATCGCTTTTTCAACGGTCTTGTTCCCGGCTGTTTTGGCCACAATATCAAGGGCATCCAAAATGGCCACCCCGCTGGCCATCATGGTACCCATGGTTCGGGTAAACTTGGATACAGCAACCTTTCGGATCAGAACCCCGACAATCGGTAATTTTAAAAAAAGGTCATCCATGAATTCATGGCCCTTTGGTGTGCGATAAAACTTTTTATACGCAATAACAAAAAGGATAACCGCTCCAATCATAAAATGAATTTTACTTTTTACAGCCTCGCTTGCCTTCACGACAATCTGGGTTGGCAAAGGTAACTCTTTACCAAAATCTGCAAACATCTCCTGGAAAACCGGAATAACAAAAACAAGGATCACCACCACAACAATACCTGCAATCACTAGTGTAATCAGAGGATACATCATTGCACTTTTAATCTGACTTTTGAGTTTGGCCGCTTTTTCAAGATATGTCGACAGCCTTCTGAGGATAACATCAAGAATACCGCCCGCTTCACCGGCTGCAACCATATTCACATACAGCGAATCAAATTGCTTGGGAAATTTTTTCAGCGATTCTGCAAGCGTATTTCCACCTTCCACTGACTCCTTTAAGGATTTCAACATTTTTTTGAAAGTAACATTCTCTTGTTGCGTGTGAAGAATATCCAGACACTGAATGATGGGGAGTCCTGCATCAATCATCGTCGAGAACTGTCTTGAGAAAATAATGATGTCTTGCTGTTGTACCTTGGGCTGAAGAAATTCAACATTTCCAAAAAGGTCCTTTGGCTTGGCCTTGATTTTTAAAGGTGTAATCCGTATTCTTTGGAGGTGCGCACGCACGGCTTCTTCATTCGCAGCATCCAGCTCACCTTTCTGGACTTCATGTTTTCTATTTTTCCCTTCCCACTTATATACTGGCATACCCGCCCCCTTTTGCAAGCAATGAAGACCCTGTCAGTTTATATATCGAGTTATAATTCGAATTCATATCCTTGAGAGAAATTAAAATATGTTCTCTGTATTTCCTGAGTTACATGAGCGATACCATTGTGGCAATTGACAAGCAGGTGAGCAATAAACATGCCGAATCCATAATGTATAGCGCCCAAAACGCCAATATCATTTCGATGCTGACGACACCGGATATTGACTGTTTACTGTTTCAGGAAAAAAAAAGTACCTCGTGACATTCTCTTTTTATCAACTTCTCCATTTTTCAACAAAATGTCAAGATGTTGATTGATTTTATTCAAATCAGCACCCGTAATTTCCGAAATATCCTCTGCTGTGCATGGCCTCCGTTTCACGGTTGATAAAACCATATCCGGCAAATCCCCTGAAAACTCATTCAGCAAGGCCGCATGCTTCGCATGATCGACCAAGCTGACATTATGCATACAGGTTTGTATCCTTTTTAATACTTCCTGGGTTATTGGTTGCACCCAGTCTTCTGTCCCCGGCCTGTCCAATGAGTTGATATGGATCTGATGGGGTTTAATGATATCCATTGCCTCTTGAATCTTTTTGAGTTCTTGGTCATCATCATTATGACCCGGGACGATAAAAATTTCCATCCATAATTGATTGGAGCATTCTTTTTTCAGAGCTGCCAAGCCTTCAACCATTTCATGTAAATCAAGGGATGTATGGGGACGGTTAATCGTCCGAAATACGGTATCAGAAGCAGCATCAAAAGATGCGATGATCCGGTCTGCCTGTGCAACAGCGTCTCTGACCTCCAAAGAGTGAAACAGCGTACCATTGGTCAAGACCGATATGGAATATTCCGGATAGTCTGTTTTTACGTATTTTATAATTTCGCCAATGCTAAGATGAAGAGTTGGTTCGCCTGACCCTGAAAAAGTAATAGAATCAAGATGCGGATGAGAGGATAGAAATAAATCCAGTTCCTTCCGAATCTGATCGAAAGGAGTGTATTCTTTCCGTTTCGTCGTTAAATGAGTTGTCTTTCCGCACTCACAGTAAACACAATCCAGAGAGCATGTTTTATGGGGCATCAAATCCACGCCCAAGGATACCCCTAACCGCCTTGACGGAACCGGACCAAAAATGAAATTAAATACCGGTCTGAATTTACTTTTCATATTTCGATGATGATTCTTCTGATTTTTTCCATTAACTAGTGAACCAAGCGTATGGTGTGAGAAAAACCCTCAAGAAATAATTATAAACCATGAAAACCAGCACATCCGAAACCCCCTGCTATCACAATCTGATCAAAACAACAACTGGTTTAAAAGGTTTGATATCGATTTCATGACGATTCTTTGCGGTTGAACTTGATAAACCGCTCCTAACGGTGTATCACGACCTAAATAGAATTAATGTTAAATAGCGATCAAATATTTTTTAATCGTATCGATAATATTCTGCGTGGTGCCTGTTGAAACCTATGGAAAATGAGAGGGAAAAAAATCTGACGGTCATTACCACCCACATGAATGCTGATTTTGATGGTATTGCGTCCATGCTTGCCGCCCAAAAGATATATCCCGGTGCCCTGGTTGCATTCCCGGGATCATATGAGAAAAATCTTCGGAATTTCTTTATAGACTCCATGGCCTATCTTTTCAATATGACGGATATCAGCAACATCCATCTTTCCGATATCCGATGTCTCGTACTTGTAGATACAAGACGGGGGGACCGCATCGGAAATCTTTCTCCTCTCTTGTCTTTACCGGAAATTGATATCCACATTTATGACCATCATCCCCACGGGCCTGACGATATTAAGGCCAATGTGGAATTTTATAAAGAAACCGGTGCGACGACCACCATTCTTGCTCAGTTGATCCAGGAAAGACAGATCGAATTGACACCGGATGAAGCAACAATCATGTGCCTTGGTATTTATGAAGATACAGGCTCCTTCACTTTCTCCTCAACTACGGAGCAGGACCTGATGTCAGCGGCATTTCTTTTATCCAAGGGAGCCAATCTGAATATCATTTCCGACTTGATTACAAAAGAGATCAATCCACAACAGGTAAACGTACTCAATGATATGCTCCAGTCTGCAACCCGCTATAACATCAATGGAGTGAATGTTACGGTTACGAGTGTATCATCCGAAGGATATATTCCTGATTTTGCCATCATCGTTCATAAAATGATGAAGGTCGAAAGTTTAAATGTTCTGTTTGCAATCGCTCGGATGGGAAACAAAATTTACGTTGTTGCCCGAAGCAGGATTTCAGAAGTGGATACAGGAGCGATTCTGAAACCACTGGGCGGGGGAGGGCATGGGTTCGCAGCAGCGGCAACCATACGGGATCAAACCCTTGCCCAGGTTGAACATCAGTTACTTGAAATATTGTATCGCACCATCAAACCCTTTCAGATTGCCGCAGAAATCATGTCATCCCCTGCCATTACAATCGGTCCGGATATCTCCTGTAATGATGCCGGTATTCGGATGACACGGTACAATGTAAATGCTCTGCTAGTAACGGAGAGGCAGGATGAAAAAGATATCCTGCTTGGTTTTATTTCCAGACAGGTTGTTGAAAAAGCTCTTTTTCACGACCTGAAGCATGTTCCTGTAAAAGAATATATGAGTACGGAACTGGCTTCGGTATCACCGGAAGCAGACATCAATGAAATCCAGGAAAAAATTATCGGAAACAAGCAGCGCATCCTGCCGGTCATTGACCAGGGCTTGATCAAAGGAGTAATCACGCGAACAAACCTGTTGAACATCCTGGTTGATCAGGCGCAACTCAATAATGGAAAAAAGACCAGAGACGTTCAAACACAGATCACAGCAAGAACAAGGAATGTTCGAAGGCTGATGACAGAACGGTTGTCCAAAAAGCTGATCCATATCCTCAAAACCATCGGGGAAACCGCAACTGAAATCGGGTTCAGTGCCTATGTGGTTGGCGGTTTTGTCAGAGATCTGTTTCTTTATCGAAAAAATGAAGACATTGATATTGTTATCGAGGGTGATGGGATATTGTTCGCAAAAAAATATGCGGAAATCACCGGCGCACGCGTAAACGCCTATCAAAAATTCGGTACAGCCGTAATTATCTTTCCGGATGGATTCAAGATTGATGTGGCTTCTGCCAGAATAGAGTATTATAAAAGCCCGGCCGCACTTCCTACCGTTGAAATGAGTTCCATTAAACTGGATCTTTTCAGAAGGGATTTTACAATCAACACTCTGGCGATTCAACTATCACCCAATACCTTTGGAACGCTGATTGATTTTTTTTCCGCACAGCGTGATATCAAGGAAAAGGTGATTCGAATTCTTCATAACTTAAGCCTTGTTGAAGACCCCACTCGAGGATTCCGTGCCATTCGATTTGAACAGCGTTTTGGTTTTTCCATTGGCAAGTTAACTTCCAGTCTGATTAAAAATGCAGTTAAAATGGATTTTTTTAAAAAATTGAGCGGCAGACGGGTATTCATGGAGCTGCGACAAATATTTGAAGAAGAAAATCCAACACCGGCAATCATCCGGCTGTCCGATTATAACCTGCTTCAATTTATCCATCCATCTGTTACAATCAATAAAAAAACAATTGATCTCCTGAACGCCGTACACAAAGTAATCACATGGTATGATTTGCTTTTTCTAGAAGAATACTATAATAAGTGGGCCATTTATCTTCTGGTCTTAATCCGGCATTGTGATTCTGAGACCTCACAGGAAATTTGCAGAAATTTGGAATTGGCTCCCCGGTATTTAAAATTTTTTGGCTCAGAAAGATTTGAAGCGGAAAAATGCATGTATGGTCTGGAGAGAAAACTGCCGACAAAGAAAAGCACCATATTTAAGCAGTTGAATATTTTTCAAACCGAACTGATTCTGTATATGATGGTTGTGACCAAACAAAAACAGGTCGAAAAGGCGATTTCAAATTATTTTACAAATCTTCAGCAGGTCCAGATTTTTATAAAAGGAAAAGACCTTATCCAGATGGGCATTCCTCAGGGACCTGTTTTCGGTAAAATTCTGGATGCTGTCCGGGACGAGCGAATGAATGGAAAGATTAAAACCAAAAAAGATGAGCTTGAATTTGCAAAAAAGTACTCCGCATTATTGATAAAACAATCTGATTCCATAATTGAGAAATCAGAAAAGCAGCTTTCATAGGGAGAAAACAGAAAAATGGTGGATACCAAAAGAGTTTTAAGCGGGATGCGGCCTACCGGACCTCTTCATCTCGGAAATTATCACGGTGCCTTGGCCAACTGGGTGAAAATTCAAGATCAATATGATTGTTTCTTTTTCATTGCAGACTGGCATGCACTTACCAGTGACTATGAGAAACCGGATAAAATATCCGGATTCGTGAAAAACATGATCCTCGACTGGTTAAGTGTAGGTCTAACCCCGGAAAAAAGTACTCTTTTTGTCCAGTCCCATATTAAAGAACACGCAGAACTTTTCTTGATCCTTTCCATGATAACACCCGTCTCCTGGCTGGAACGAAATCCAACCTATAAAGATCAGATCGTCCAGCTTTCCAACAAAGATCTTTCCACCTTTGGCTTCCTGGGTTATCCTGTGCTTCAGGCCGCTGACATCATCATTTATAAAGCCAACGGAGTCCCGGTCGGGATCGATCAGGTTCCCCATGTTGAAATTACCCGTGAGATCGCAAGGCGCTTTAATTATCTATATGGCAATGTGTTTCCGGAACCCCAGGCAATCCTGACGGAAACCCCTAAAATACTGGGAACGGACCGTCGAAAAATGAGTAAAAGCTATGACAACGCCATTTACCTCTCCGACACACCCGAACAGATCTCCGTAAACGTGAGCCGGATGATAACCGATCCGCAAAGAGCCAGAAAAGACGATCCTGGTGATCCGGATGTCTGCAATGTTTTTGATTTTCATAAACTGTATTCAGACAGCAGCACTGTGGAGGAGATCAATCATCAATGCCGGACGGCTGAAATCGGCTGCGTTGCATGTAAAAAAATCATGGCAAAAAACCTTGCAGAAGCTTTAAAACCAATACGTGAGAAACGATCTTTCTATGAGTCGCGCCCCAAACTGGTTGAGGAAATCATTCAAAGTGGTGATGATAAAGCCAGGAAAGTTGCAAAACAGACCATGGAAGAAATTCGATCAAAAATTCAAATCTGATGTAACCGGACACCCGATGTTTGAAGACGACTATAAAGTTAAACTCGATATTTTTGAAGGCCCCATGGATCTTCTCGTTTACTTGATTCATAAGGCCAAAGTTGATATCTATGATATTCCGATCGCCTTGATTACAGATCAGTTTTTGGCGTATCTTGATTGGATGAAATCAATGAATATCGATTTTGCCGGTGATTTTTTGCTGATGGCTGCAACACTGACCCAGATTAAATCAAGAATGCTGCTGCCTTCCCATGATGAGGATGAAGAGGATGAAGACCCGAGAATGGAGATTGTCAGGCCTTTGTCTGAATACCTCCAAATCAAATATGCAGCAGAAGAACTGATGGATCGATCCCTTCTGGGGGAAGACACCTTTTCTCGATCTGCTGGTAAAGAAGAATATGTTCCGGCAGATCAAAATGAGGAAATGATAAAAGTCGGGCTTTTTGAATTGATCGATGCATTTCAAGCCATACTGAATAATATTTCAACGGAACATAAGATTGATTTTAAGGCAGACAGGATATCGGTAAAAGACCGAATGAATGAAATTATCAATCTGCTTGAACAGAAAGGCTCCGTTGTATTTGAAGAACTGTTTACCGGAAATTATACAAAAAATAATGTGATTGTTACTTTTCTCGCAATCCTGGAAATGGCTAAAATGAATCTGATTCAAATTGCGCAACATTTACAGAGTGGCATTCTCAGACTTTTTTATCTTTGATACTTTTGCATATGGAAGAATTAAGAAATATTATAGAAAGCCTTATTTTTGTTTCAAAAGATCCGCTTCCTATCCATGAGATGAAAAAGATCCTTCCGGATATTGATCTCAAGGAAATCAGAATGACTCTTGATGCTCTTACTAAGGAGTATGAAGAAATGAAACGCGGTTTTTATCTGCGGGAGGTTGCCGGCGGATACCAGTTTCGCAGTCGGCCTGAATATCGAAACTGGATTTCTGCGCTCATCAAACCAACACCTGTTCGATTGAGTAAAGCTGCTCTGGAAACACTGGCGATTATCGCCTACAGGCAACCCATTATCCGATGTGATATCGAGCATATCCGAGGTGTTGATTCAGGAGGGATCCTCCGAATGCTGATGGAAAAAAAACTGATTCGCGCCCTTGGCCGAAAAGATATTCCCGGTCGTCCTCTGATTTATGCGACCACGAAACAGTTTTTAGAGGTTTTTGATCTCAAGGATTTGAAAGACCTGCCTTCTCTCAAGGAGATAGAGGAGTTTGGCAAGCAGTCACAGGTACTTCTTGATGAAGAACTCGACGATACCCATCATCCTGAAGAAGAAGCGTTTAAAGAAGACAAGCCGCCTGTTGAATCCTCTGCTCATCCCCCGGATAGTTCAGATAACCTGGTTTTTCCAAATGACATATCGGATATGGATGAACAATAGCCCTCATGGACAACTGCAATATAAAGTGAATGTCAAAGAATTGACACTCACTTTTTTTTGGGCTATAAAACTTTTTCAAAAGATGTACGTTTGCTTTTTTAAGGATATTATTCATGTTTATTGAGATACCAACAGGATCGCCGGCTCGACAGCATGATCATATCGGCATCATTCTAAAAAAACCCGGCAAGTTACCTGAAAAACGGAGGCCGCAATCGAAACCCAAACTGAAAGAAGGCGTATAAAAAGATTTCTCTTTCCGGACAATGCTGAAGTTTCAGCCAGTTTATCCATGCGCGACCAGAAAGATGCTGTTGTAATATCCGAGATCCTGAACATTAGTGAAGAAGGGCTTGGTTTTAGCTTCAAAATCAATCCCAATCCTTCCCTGAAAACAGGAGATCGATTTTTTATAAAAGAAATAAAAGGATTAAAGTCTGCTGATTTTCTGATCGATGTTGAAATGGAAATCAAGTGGATTCTGCGGTACAATCCGCAACGCGGTGCCCGTTCCGGATGCGAGTTCTCCCGGCAATCCGAAGTATTAAGTGAAAAAATCAGACGGTTCATCGATCATCAAATTGCTCAGAACTTTACTATTGCAGGAGAAAACCCCTAACTGTTTTTAAAAAAACAGTTAACCGTAATCTCTATAATTTTAAACCTTCAAGACAGAATATCAACAAGTCCTGATGGGTAAAAAACAATTGAAACGTTACCCATCAGGACTTTTCAGCCTCATACTTTGTAATAATCAACTCCACCTTCTTCCGGATCTCTTCTGCCAGGTTCTGGATATCCAGCATTGATATTTTTCCAATATCATCAGACAGCGCATCCACCTTTTCTTCATCTATTTCAATTGTCCGGTTTATCATGAACGAATCCACCTCTCCCTCTTCAAGCAGCAAACCGCATGCACCGACACTTCCGAGAAATACGTCCTTCATGATAATGGGAACAACCAGCTTGACAAGACCGGCATCACATTCTTCAATCACCGGCGCTTTTGTTTGAAAAGCCTGGGAAGCAATATTCATGTGAGCCACCGCACAGATAAAAGCCTGTCCTTTGTTACTGGCTTTTATCACCGGGCACAGCCGGTTTACCCATTCCTTATAATTGGATATCCGGACGCCATCGGTATTGAAAACACTTACATCCAAACCGGATTTCGCATGCAGCTCCTTCTCAAACGTTATCCATTGTTCTAAAGGCAATAGATCCTTAATATTCACAACATATTCCTTTCGATAAGGTTGACCTTCCTGTTTCAATCCATTATGATCTCATGAATTTTTTATACATTAACATGAATCCTGAGAGAAACCAATGACACTCCATACACATGAATTTGTTGAAACCTATGATGGCTTTTTGGGTTTTGGACTCAGCCGTGAAACCGATGAAAATACCGTAATCTGCTACCTGCAAAAATTTTCTGATGATAAACTGATCCAGCATATGGTAAAACAGATGACCGATGAAAATCTTGAAAAAGTCTTTGAGATGATCAGTC
>PNOB01000099.1 GCA_013824585.1 Desulfobacterium sp.
GGAATTTTACAACCTTCCGGCGGTACAGGATATGTTGCCGGATACGACATCAACAAAGATCCGGAAGCGGTAAAGCAGTCCATTGGCTATATGTCTCAGAAATTTTCGCTTTATGAAGACCTGACACCCTTTGAAAATATCCGGTTTTACTTAGGGATTTATAATGTGCCGCGCGATCAATGGAAAGAACGCATGGATTATATCCTTCAGATGACGCGGCTGTCTGAGTCTAAGGCAAGGCTTGTCAAAGATCTTCCGCAGGGTTTGCGCCAGCGTCTGGCTTTGGGATGCGCCTTGCTGCATGGGCCTAAGATCGTTTTTCTGGATGAACCCACGTCAGGGGTAGATCCGATCACAAGACGGCATTTCTGGGGGCTTATCAGCGAACTTGCAAAAGAGGGCGTAACGGTTTTTGTGACGACACATTACATGGATGAAGCGCGCTTTTGCGAACGGATTGTGATGATCAACCAGGGGAAAATCGTTGCTACCGGAAGCCCTGATGGAATCATCAGGGATATTTTGCCGGGCCAGGAGACGGCTACTCTGCATGATGCTTTTGTAGCCCTGATGAGAAGGGAGGCTTGATTGCGACTCAGGAACATCGAAGCGGTCATGCGCAAAGAATTTCTGCATGTGATCCGGGATTTTCGAAGCCTTTATCTGGCCTTTGCCATTCCTTTGCTCCTGATTCTGCTTTTCGGCTATGCCTTGAGTCTGGATGTGGATGACATCGAGATGGTCGTCCTGGATCAGGACAAAACACAGGAAAGCCGGAATCTGATCCGGGAGTTGGATGCATCATCCTATTTTTCCACAAAAGCTCACCTTGCAAACACCATTGAAATGACGGATGTTCTTGATCACGGTTCTGTTGCACTGGCTGTGGTCATCCCCCCCGGCTTTGCAAGCACGATCAAAGCAGACCGACAGGCCCAGGTCCAGATTATTATCGATGGCAGTGATCCAAATTTCGCCAGTATTGTAAAAGGGTATATTACCGGTTTCATTGATCGCAAAAATCAGCAGCTTTTGTTCGAGTTTTTAAACCGTGAGGGACGGACGAAAATCAATGCCCCGGTTGACGGGCGCATCCGGGTCTGGTTCAATGAAGAGCTTGTCAGCCGTAATTTTATTGTTCCAGGCATCACTGCAATTATCATCATGATCGTGGGAGCCATGTTGACCTCGCTCATTATTGCCCGCGAGTATGAAAACGGTACCATGGAGACCATAAAATCTCTTCCCTTAAGCGGTGCCGAGTTTTTAATCGGCAAGGCAATTCCCTATTTTTTCATTACCCTGACCGATGTTTTAATCGCGGTTTTAATGGGACAGGTCTTGTTTGGCGTAGTGATGAAGGCGAGCTTCTGGCTGATGCTTTTGGCATCTTCCTTATATATTCTGGTTGCGGTTTTTTTGGGTCTTTTTATCTCCAACGCGGTAAAATCACAACTTGTCGCAAATCAGACAGCAATCCTGATCACGTATCTGCCTTCATTGATGCTGTCTAATTTTGTTTTTCCGATCATCAATATGCCGGACGCGCTTCAATATGTCACGAATATCGTGCCGGCCAAATACTATATCAACATTTTAAGCGGGATCTATCTGCGGAATCTCACACTTACTCATTTCTGGCAGGATTTTCTGGTGCTTTTCATTATGCTTGCCGTACTTTTTGCTTTGAATATAAGGCTGCTCAAAAAGGAGGGGCTGTAGCAGATGAATTTTCTCAGGATCAGAGAGCTTGCGCGTAAAGAGTTTCTTCAGCTTTTCAGGGACAAGAAGAACCGGCCGGTGCTTTTTGTCATGCCGATCATTCAACTGCTTTTATTCGGTTATGTTGTCAATTACGATATCAAACTCATCCGGGTGGCATTGTTTGATCAGGATCATACAAGTCAAAGCCGGAATCTTGTAGAAACATTAACCGGCAGCCGGATATTTCAGATTGATCATCATGTTTCGGATGAGAAAGAGCTTACAGAACTTCTTTTGATGAGGAAAGCGGATCTTGCCATCAACATCCCGCCCGGTTTTTCAGCCACGATCCGAAAAGGGGAAAGCGCAGCGATTCAGATCCTGGTTGACGGAAGCATGAGTAACATGGCTTCCATCAGAATCATGTATCTGATGCAGATCCTGAATCGATATAATCAAAATCTCATCAAGGAGATCTATTCGGTCAGAATGGATTATGCCAGAATCGATGCCCGGCTGAGGGCCTGGTATAATCCGAACCTGGACAGCCAGAATTTTTTTGTACCGGGGATCGTCGCTTTTTTGATCATGTTGATTTCACTCATCTTGACCTCGATGGCCATCATCAAGGAAAAGGAGGCTGGAACCATGGAGCAGCTCATTGTGACTCCGATTAAAGGCCGGGAACTGATCCTTGGAAAAACCATCCCCTATATCATCATTGCGATTGGTCAGATGGCAGTGGTAACGACCTTTGCCAAGTTCTGGTTTGATGTGCCTTTTAGGGGAAGCATCTTCCTGCTTTTTGTCGCTTCCTGCATCTTTCTTTTGAGCACGCTCGGCACCGGTTTGTTTATTTCAACGATCGCCGCAACCCAGCAGCAGGCCATGATGACCACCTTTTTTTTCATGCTGCCTTTTTTCATGCTTTCCGGCTTTGTCTTCCCCATCCGCAACATGCCGGTTTTCGTGCAATGGATCACTTATTTTAATCCCATGCGTTATTTTTTGGTCATCATCCGGGGGATTTTTTTAAAAGGTGTGGGGATTGATGTTCTCTGGCCCCAATATCTGGCTATGGTTGGACTCGGGGTAGTTGTTTTTTCTCTCGCCACCTTGCGTTTGAAAAAACGGCTGGATTAATGGATCTATCGTAAATCATGATGCGGTTCAGACAGATCCTGAGCTCGTTCTGCCGTGATCTGACCATTGATACATTCAGCAAAAAAAAGGTTACGTAACTATTGTTATTATTATCATTTTATGATAATTGTTTAAAGAAAAGGAGCCGATATCCCCATGATTTTTTTCCCCATCAGACAGTTGCGGAGAATTCGGCGGCCTTTACTTGCAGTCTTTGTTTTTTGGGGAGTGTTCTGTTTCCAATGTTTTCCGACCGTCTTTTTCTCCCTTTGCCATGCAACAGGTACGGAAATCACCAGAGCGGGGGATAACAGCACGGAAGTTGTTGGAATCGACCCGGACTCCTCGTTGGCTGAAACAAAGGATAATGCATCCGAAATCACCCAGGAAGCAAAAGATGCCACTGATTCTGAAGATTCGGCAGAAGAAACCCAGGAAGGTGGCGCACTCCAATTCACCTATAACGGCTTCATTGAATGGGAGTCCATCTTCAGTACTGACACGGATCAGGATTTTTCGGATGCAAACAAGAAAAATGAACTGAGAAACCGGCTGGAGATCAACTACGGAACGGAAAGCCGGTATCTCTTCTCTGTCACCAATTTGTATCTCACCCCCACATTTTTCAACAATGACATCGGCGAAACCTATCGGTACGCTGATGAAACCCGGATGGAACGTAATCTGCGCATGTCCGGAAGCCATTATGAAATCGATTTCAGGGAACTCTATCTGAACCTCAGCTCTGAAAAAACCCGTTTCCGTCTGGGCAACCAGATTTATGCCTGGGGCACGGCCGATGTCTTCAATCCCACTTCCTACTTCAATACCCTGGACTACCGGGAATTCATTTTCAGGGATGATGACGAAGATAAGTCCAGCGTACCCTCCCTGTCTGCCATGCTATTCATGGATGATTACACCCTGGAGACGGTCTTCATGCCGGTACACGTTCCCATGCTCCTGGCACCCAGTGGGAATTTCTGGTATCTCAACATACAGGAAAATTTATATACGGCAGAATTCCTGAAAACCAACGGCATGCAAGTGGAAATGGAGAACGTGGGAATAGGCACCCGTCTTTCCTCCAGCTATCGCGGCGCGGATTTTTCCTTAAGTGCTTTCCACGGCCCGGATCGTGACGCGATTTTCACACCGGTCGGGGTTTCCATGACGCCTAACCAAACGCTGTCGCTTCAACTGGATCCACAATATTTTGTCGTCAACATGCTGGGTGCTGATTTTTCCGCTACGATCAACGATTTTGTCATTCAGTTCGAATTGGCCTATTCTCCGGATAAGCACAATCTGGTCGAGCAGAATATGAACCAGCTTCAGCAGATCACATTTCCATTCGAGTCCCGCAAATCCCAATATTTTGCCTATGCAGTCGGCTTCAATTATTTCATTCCCCTGACCAGACTCATCGAATCCCACGAAGGCGAAACCGTCTTTACCTTTGAATGGTATCAATCCAAATTTTTTGAAGAGGATGTGTATCAGGCTTATCTGACCGATATCATCAGCTGCAAGCTGGAAGATACCTATTACCAGGGACATATTCCCGTGTCCATTAAGACTCTCTTTGACACGCGCAGTAACAGCTCGGTTTTCTGGCCCAAGGTCGGCTATGATTTTCAAAACGGCTGGCTGATTGAACTCTCTTATGCTGCCATTGACGGCAAAAAAGACAATCAGGGGCTGCTGGAGCCCATGTTCTATTATTTCAGGGATAACGATATCCTGATGGGAAGTATTCGTTATGACTATTAGATATGGCATGAAACTGCTGCTGATCATGATCGCAGCAGGTATAACAGGCTGCGGAGAACCGGCTGCGCCGCCGTCTCTTTCGCTGTCCGGAACCGTCAGCGGACAAGCCATCACGGATCATCCGGACAAGCCCATACTGGTTGCGGTGATCCGGGGAGGGGACCTGAATCGGATTCAGACAGACCCCATGGGCGCCATTATCGCATACATCCCCGTTGATCATGACCAGCTCACTTTCCGCATCGATCTTACCGATAAAGGTCTGACAGCCTGGGATACAGTGATGCTGGCGGCTTTTGTGGATATGAACTACCGTCAGGGCCTGCCATATCCTGATCCCGGAGATTTTATCGGCATCTATGTCAATGCAGCTACTCTTTCCGTCGGTCTGCAACTACAGGAAGGGGAAACCAGCGATATTGATATCCATATTGACCGGGAAATATTTAATTTTCAAGCCCAGGTTGCGGGAACGGTAAGGGGGGATGATCCGGGAAATTTGATCCTCATCGCCTATGCCGGGGAGTTTGTGTCTTCGGATTTTTCAACCTTGAATCCGTCCGCCATTATCGGCTATCGGCAAATGGACAAGAGTGAATCGAGCCTGGAGTATGAACTGCCTATCCTTCCCTATGGATATGATGCACCCATTGAAAACGTCTTTATCCTGGCCTGGCTGGATGTTGACCGCAATGGTCTGATGAACACCGGTGATAAAATCGGCTATCATGGCAGCAGCAGTGGTCTACCGGCTCCTCTGACCATTCTTGCGGGGGTCAATACCCCTTTTGATATCGATTTTTATGTGGATATCATAACGACCGACCCCATGGATCAACCTGCAGACTACGAACCCATATTCCTGAAAGGGACGGTTTCCCTGTCTCCTGCTGTCACCGACGTCAATGCGCCGGTTTTTCTGATCATCACAGACGCGGCTAACGGTATCCAGCCGGCAGATATGGTCCGATCTGTCCGCTATTTCCGAAGACTTCCGACCGGACAGGGAGATTTCGATCTGGATCTGTCCGGAACCGGACTCAAGGCCGGTGATGAGATATACATCCTGGGATTACTGGATGTAGACTACACAGCCGGATTTCCCAACCTTACGCCGGGAGACTGGGTCGGACTGGAGATCTCCTCCTCCTTGTCTGCCGTGCGTACACTGACGGCCGACAGCGGAACCGATATCGAGATTATCATCAATCGCAAGGTGTTCGACTTTGAAGCCGAACTCCGGGGTACTGTGGAAGGCAGTGGAACAGGCGATCTTTATATCATCCCCTATGCCGGAGAAATCAACTCCCTGAACATGAGCGCCATTGACATGAAGCATGTCATTGGCTACGGCGCATACCGGGACGTCACGTTTCCTCTTGCCTATTCGGTCCCGATTCTGCCCTTTGGTCAGGATATCCCCATTGAAAATGTCTATCTCATGGCCATTCAGGACACCAATCAGAACGGCCTCATGGATGCCGGTGATCGTTTTGGTTTTCATATCGACCCGGCCACCGGGGTTCCGGATCTGTTGACCATCGGAGCGGGAGTTCAAACCGATCTGGACATCCAGGTCCTTTACCCATGGCCGGTTCCTTCCGGTCATTCCATTGTTCTGGAAGGAGAAATGGAATTGCCTGCAGAAGATCAAGAGGGGGAATCGCCGGTTTTTCTGCTTGTGACTTCCGGCGCGGATCTGGGGCAACTTTTTACAGATCCCCTGTCCGCGGTTGCCTATTTCGAGAAAATGCCGCCTGCTGAATCCTCATTTTCTCTTGATCTGTCTTCCACCTCCCTCCTGCCGGACAGCCGGATCATGGTCCTGGCACTATGGGATCGGGATTATATCGCTGGTTTTCCCCAACCCACACCAGGCGATAAAATCGGCATTTTTCAAAATAAATCTCAGATGAGTCAGGATATCCGCATTACCGATTGGCCGGCCGACCCGGTCGCTGCGGGCTGGGAGTTCCGGATCAATCGGAGAATTTATAATCATGATGCGTCCCTGACCTTTCAACTGGAAAGTGATGGAAGCGTTGACCTGACACCCGGAGATGAGTTGATTTTTCTGGCGGTTCAGAAAGGCGGCGTGGACGACAAATGGCATCTGCTGACCCCACCCGGCTATCAGATCACCGACACCGATTATGCAGTGGGTATGCAGAAAACCGTCGTCAATGCTGAAAATCGTTATACCGTCGATATCCTTCCGGCAATATATGAACAGGTTCCCGTAAGCGAAGACCCCTTCACCATTTCGAATGTTTATCTCTTTGTCGTGCTGGACACTAACCGCAATGGCCTTCCCGATACCGGAGAGTATGTTGGATTTTACTGGCAGTCCATCTGGTTTTTCAGGTATTACTATTTTCCCAAAACCCTGAATGTTGCGGACAGCCCCCATGTCCTTGACCGGACTGTCCTTTTTTCAGGCAAGCAACTGTGATATCTCCTTCATTCGCGAGGATATTATCTCAATGCCTCCTTGCTTAAGACGCTGTCCTTTACGTCCTTGTTGTATTCCACAGACTGGACCTTGAGTTCGGTATTGCCTTGGCTGTCAGACAGGGACATCACCACATGAAACGGTGTCAGGATGCCGTCAACAGTCCGCACTTCCTTGTTTTCGAGGAACTTGAGAAATTTTTCTTTTTTGTAGAAATCGATGCGCACGATGTAATAATCCGACTTGCGCACATAGAGAATCGTCTTGGAATAGACCTGGTTCTTTTTCTTTACCGCTTCAACCTTGTAGCAGTCCACCCCCACAGCCTTTTCGTCCCCTATATATTGATAGTCAAAGTCATCAATATCGCGGTCCGAGAGGTCTTCATAGAAGTAATGGCTGTTAACAAATGGTTTGCCCTTATCCGCCTGGGCAATTCGTTTGGCTTTTCCTGAAGAGAGTCGCAGCCATTGATCGTCATCCTGGTTTTTATGGGCATGGGTGAGCAGTTTGATCTTGGTGGGACGGATGAACGAGATCAGGGTCTTGTTTTCGTCATTGGGGTTTTTTTTGGACAGGATCTCGAATTCCTTTTCGAGCTGGCTGTCAGCGTTATGAATAAACATGAGCACCTTGCTCTGGGCAGTGTCTGACTCGGGTAAAGCTTCCGATTTGTCCATGATTTCCCTGCCGGTCAAAGCGAATGCGGATTGAGCATAAAGAAGAGCCGAAAGTGCGATAAAATAATAAATTGAGCGTTTCAAAATCATTCAGAGCCTCCTAATTTGATGAGAGCGGTATCTAAAAAATTCAGATCTTACCATATAAAAATGGCAACCCGGAAGTCAATTGAAATTCCGAAATCGCTGCAAATCCAGGCAAAATGGAATCTGCAGGAATCGGAGGAGGCATACTTTTATTTGAGAATACACGTTTGATCTTCCTGAATCAGTTATCAATATGCTCAAGTCAAAGACCGTCAAAAGGTGCTTATTCAAATAATTTCATCTGTTTGTCAAAACATTCATTTTCATGCTTTCTTTTTTGTGAAGAAAATGTCATAATGTCCGTAAATTGAACCAATTATTTTGCTTCAAAGCTAATTTTCGTTACATCAACCCTGAAAACCAAACGTAATCAAAAGGAAAATTAACACCATGTTTGCCATTATTGGGATTGTTGTCGTTATTGGAATGATAATGGGAGGTTATCTCATGGAGCATGGTAATCTCTCTGTTCTGTTTCAGCCGGCTGAATTGGTTATTATCGGCGGTGCGGCACTGGGTTCTTTCCTGATTGCCAATCCCCAAAAAACAGCGATCGGAACATTGAAAAGGGTTGGTTATATATTTACCGGCAAAACCAGAACAAAAAAAGATTATCTCGAGGTATTGCTGCTTTTCAATGAGCTGTTCATGATGGCGAGAAAAGATGGTCTGATCAGTCTGGAAGAACACATTAATAATCCGGAGAAAAGCAAGGTTTTTGAAAAATATCCAAAAATCATTAAGCATCATGAAATATTGAATTTTATCTGTGATAATCTGAAAATTTATATTGCCACGACACCGGAACCGCATGTGTTTGAAAATCTGATGGAAATCGATCTGGAGGCGCTTCATATGGATGAAGAGTCCTATCCAAAGGCTTTAAACTCTGTGGCGGATTCGCTGCCAGGCCTTGGAATTGTTGCGGCTGTTCTGGGGATTGTCATCACGATGGGTAAAATCAATGAACCACCGGAAGTCCTGGGGCACAGCATCGGGGCTGCACTGGTAGGAACTTTTCTGGGGATCCTGGGTTGCTATGGTTTTCTCGGCCCCATGGCGAGCCTTCTGGAAAAACTGAATCATGACAATGCGATTATTTTTCATGTCATTAAAACCGCTCTGATCGCTTTTTCACACACCTGGCACCCATCCCTGGTTGTGGAAGCAGCTAGAAGGGCGATTCCAGAACATGAAAGGCCTTCATTTACCGAACTGGAAGGAGCCATAAAAGGTGAAAAAAAGTGAAAAAGATGACAAAGATAAAAAAAGCATAATCATCAAAAAAGTAAAAAAGGGCGGGCATGGCGGACATCATGGAGGAAGCTGGAAAGTCGCCTTTGCTGACTTTGTTACGGCAATGATGGCTTTTTTTTTATTGATGTGGCTCATGTCTGCGGCATCCAAGGAACAGAAGGATCATTTATCCGGATATTTTAAGGAATTCAGTTTGTTCGAGTCTCAAGGCGTATCAGATACACCCGGTACCACTGAGCAGATTCCTCCGGAACACCAAAGCGCCACCATTGGGGATACCACCAGCGATGAAGAAGTCGCTACGATCGTAAATGAGCATATTGAAGAGAAACTGAAAGAGTTGAAAGATCAGATTATTGTTGAAGTATTTGAACTAGGAGTGCGAATCGAAGCCACGCATAAGGAAGACAAAGCGCTGTTTGATTCGGGAAGCGCGACTCCCACAGAAATAGGAAAAAAAATAATATCGGAAATCGGGATTGGAATCAAAGACCTTAAGAATAAAATTGCCATTGAAGGTCACACCGATGCGGTACGGTATAGCAGTGATCAATACACAAATTGGGAACTCTCCGTCGAAAGGGCCTCTACAGTCAGGCGAATTCTGAATCAAGTCGGGATAGACTCCAGCCGTATCAAAAGGGTCTCTGGTTATGCATCTGAAAAACCTTTAAAAAATACAGATCCATTTGACTCTAAAAACAGAAGAATCAGTATATTGCTTTACAAAGAAGACGCCAAAGTTTTCGATTAGCTATCTATCCTTTTCATTTCCATCTTTCCATCTGATTAAAATCCGAAACGATTTTCAATTATTGAAAAAAAGTAAGTTGTTGAATATTGTCGTATTCTATTTTATACAGACGGTTATACAGTCATTTGGGCAGTTATGATTCAAAATATCGATTGAGGATTTGTATGGAAACAGCAGTTAAAACACACGATGGAGCAACAAAACCCTTTTCATTTCTTTTTCCGCTGCTTCTCTCCTGTTTTTTTATTTCAGGTTTTACAGGGCTTATTTACGAGATTCTGTGGACAAGACTGATTGTAAAAGTAATCGGAAGCGCACCTTTTTCAGTAAGCATTGTGCTGACTGTTTTTATGGGCGGTCTTGGATTGGGTAGCTACCTTGCGGGTAAAAAAATTGATAAAATCAGAAATCCTTTAACCCTTGTTCAGATTTATGGCGGACTTGAACTGATCATTGCTGTATACGGACTCATATTCCCGCTGCTGCTGGTTCTATCGAAACCACTGTTTTCCCTTCTGTATAATCAGTTATACACCTATTTCTGGATGTATAATCTGATTACATTTTTTGGCTGCTTCATCCTTTTAATTGTTCCGGTTACATGCATGGGTGCGACACTTCCGGTTCTCTGCCGGTTTTTTATTACCAATGTGGATAGAACCGGAACAAACATCGGGCGTTTGTATGGATTAAATACAATTGGAGCAGCTTTTGGTTCCTTGATATGCGGATTCTGGCTGATTGACCTGCTCGGTGTCCGTGGGGCATTGCTGACTGCTGTTTTTCTCAACTCATCTATCGGAGCGGTCTGTCTGATTTTTGCGAGAAAAAACAGTCTGCCCGAAGGCCATGAACATGCCGATGATAAAATCAAAAACCCTTTTCCCTCTCCTGTTACAGGGGCGCGGGGTTTTCTGTATGAAGGGGAAAAGCAGTCGGTCATTTTAGCGCTGGTGATTTTTGCCATATCCGGATTTGCTGCAATGGCCTATGAAGTAATCTGGATCAAATTGCTCGGTATCATTATCGGTCCGACAACGTATTCGTTCACGATTGTACTGGTTACTTTTATCACCTGTCTTGCCCTGGGGAGTCTTTTTTTCGGGAGATTGGCGGACAGGGTGAAAGACTGTATCTATTTATTGCTGTTCACACAGATTTTCGCAGCCATATCCGCACTTCTCTTGAGTCAGGTCATGGGGAACAGCCAGATCTTTTTTTCAAAACTGATTTTTCATTTTAAAGACAGTTTTACTATCATGCAGATTGTGAAGGGAACTGTTTTATTTATTTTCATGTTTATTCCAACTTTCTGTCTGGGCGCGAGCTTTCCCCTGGTTGGAAAAATCTGCACGCGATCGCTGGAAAATGCAGGACGAACCATAGGATCTGCATATGCTATCAATACAATAGGGGCTGTTCTGGGATCATTCAGTGCTGGTTTTATCCTGATACCGATTTGGGGAAAAGAGAACAGCATTCGTTTTGTGGCCGTTATTCAACTGTTCGTTCCCCTGATTGCAAGTGTTCTTTTTTTTAAAAGCAGAATCGGAAATGAAAAAAAATGGATTCCTCTGTTTGTTTTCAGTCTTACGGGCATGTTTCTTATAACGATTTACCCGAATTGGGATCGAAGAATGCTGTCTACCGGAAAATATCATCGGACTTTAAACCTGGATAAAAAAAATATCGGTTGGATGGAGTCTCTTTTTTTCGGGACCCAAAGGATGTCTTCAGAAGAGAAGAATGAACTGGTTTATTTCGGGGACGGCATCGGTGGGTTTACAACAGTGATGAAGTCGGAACCGGATATTTTCGGGGATAGAATATACTCGTTATATAACAGTGGGAAGGCGGATGCATCCAGCTCACAAAGGGATATGTTTACTCAGGTTCTGCTGGCTCATTTTCCCATGCTTTTTCATAAGGAAGCAAAAGATGTCCTGGTGCTGGGGTTGGCCAGCGGGATCACTTCCGGAGAGATCCTGCACTATCCGATTGACAGACTGGATACCATTGAAATCAATCAGCAGGTGATTCAGGCGAGTAATTATTTTATCCCTTGGAACAATAATCTCCTTAAAAATCCGAAAACAGATCTGATTATTCAAGATGGTCGCGCACATCTTGAATTGTCTGACCAATTGTATGATGTGATTATATCGGAGCCATCCAATCCCTGGATGGCCGGTCTTGCCTCACTTTTTACTCAAGAATTCATGGTACTTGCCAAAAACAGGTTGAAAAAAAATGGAATATTCGTTCAATGGCTTCACTCCTATCAAATGGATTGGCCAACCTTCCAACTTGTCGGCAGGACATTTTCAAAAGTTTTCCCTAACAGTCTATTAGTTTCAACCCATCCTCGGGAGATCGGTCCGGATTTTCTTCTTGTTGGTTTTGCGGATGACTACAACCTGAACCTGGAAATTGCAAAAAAGAATTTTCAATACGCCAGAAAATCGACAAATATGCAGTTTTCAGACAGCAGTCTTATTTATCACCATATCCTGAGTGAAGATCTTTCAAAATTGTTTGACAGCGGAAATTTTAATACAGATAATTTTCCTCTTCTTGAATTTTCAGCTCCTAAACTGCTGCATGCACTTGATTCAACCAATGAAATCGCAGGTATCATTCAGCAAAGATCGTGGTTAAGGGAAGAAACGAAAATCAAACTCGGAGAAAATTTTTCTGATATCAACAAAAAGATCGATTACCTTGCCTATCTTCTTTCCTTTCAGATTACTTTTCCCAAAATGGATGCTATCCCCAATATGTCACAGATACAAAAGAAACGGGTTGAGGGATATCTGATAGAATATTGCAGGAAGTTTCCGCTTCAGGATTTTTCATTTATCAGTGATCCGGAAATTCGCAATGCCTGTATACGTGCTCATCTTACGGTTGCAGAAAACTCATCTCATAATGATAAAGCGTCTGTCAATTACTACATGGGTTTTCATTGCCTGAATAACAATATGAATGATGAAGCATTGAAATATTTTACGGAAACGATAAAGATTGATCCGGAAAATGCTTCTGCACATTTTAATCTTGGGTATATTTTATTCAAACAGCAAAGCTTTCTGACTGCTGCCACTCACTTTGAAAAGGTGTTACAAATCAATCCGTCGGAT
>PNOB01000100.1 GCA_013824585.1 Desulfobacterium sp.
CCAGCCAGTGGATGAAGTCTTTTCTTGCGCTCTCCAAATCACCGATTTTATCTACAATATCTTTGTAGGATTTGCGGGGAAAGATATCCGCCAGCGCGGTGGTCTTGTTTTTCGGGGAAACCAGGACACGCTGGCTCATTTCACCTACCAGTTCCGTAATCCCTTTGGCAACAGGAAGCTCTACCACATTCCGTACAATCAGGCTGATAATCTGTTCGGGCGTGACGATTTCCCGCAATTTTATTTTTTTAATCCATTGAAAGACCGCCTCCACTTCTTCCCGAATTGACTGCCGGTACTTTTTTGATTTGAAACGGCCCATCTCATGCTGAACATGGGCTTCCAGTAATGTTTTAATCGCCTGTTCCATATCTGCTCCTGTTTTGTGTCTGTTCCGGAATCAATACTCCCTCTGATCATCGGATTGCATCAACGGTCTGCTGTACAGCTTCTTCTATCACTTCGCGATGAAGTTCAAACGGATATTGCATATTGGTTTTTCTGGCATTTACCTGGAGGGAAAACAGAATCCTGCCGCTTTTCACATCAATCAGCCGGCAGACAAGATCCAGCTTTGCAACCGGAGTAATGATTTTTCCATAATCCAGTACTTCCCCTACTATAATCGCATCAACCCCTAATATCTTTCCTACGGATTGAATCTCTGCTTGATCCAGAATACCGCTCTGACCCAAAGCCTTTTCTTTGAGTATGGTCTGCATGTTTTCCCGATCAATGACATCCACCTGTTTCAATACCAGGCCATGGATGATTTTTTCCTGCAGCTCGGTTATGAGGTTCGGAAATTCTTCCCGATCTTCCCTGCTGTCATGAAACGCAACAACAGCGATGCGCATGACATGCGATGGAATCGCAACACCATTGGCAGGCCTGATGTTGCTTGTCTGCTGGATGGTAGACGGTATGCACCCTGCTGTAAAAAGTGCCAAAAGGAAAAAGCTTCCGATCCTGTTTCGCATCGTTCACTCCAGATCCGTAACCATGCCTGCAAGGTATCTGTATGGATTCGAACCGATTCCATCTTGGTTCAACACAGGCTTTGATTGATAAGATATTGACGGATATCATGCCAGGATATTCCAGGCAAGTTTATATTGAATGATTTTTTTCGGAAATGGGTACCCCGTCCAGTGAAAACGATTCCAGGATTACCAGCAGTATGATGTTCAAATCGTTCTTTACCAGGCTATGTTCATGTGATAGAAATACACCCAATGTTTCAATACCGTCAAAACGAAATTCATATGAAGCAAAATGGCAAAAAGCTTTTCTCCCTGTTCCTCCTGATTATTGTCCTGTCCGTCAGTTCGATCGGCAGAGATGGCGCCCGGGCTGGATCTTCTGAAACTTTCCTGATTGAAAAAAACCTGCATCGTCTACATGATCCTGTAGTTGTTTCCGGAGATCTGTTGCCCGGTTTTCACGGTTTTGAAATTAAAAATCTCCGGTTGTATTCCTACCAAAAAAACCTGTTCCAGATCATTCCCTTCCAGGTTGATGAACGCAATCCAGAGGGGGAGTTTGTCTTTACAGGCGGAGAGGACGCTGGTGAAGATATTGATAAAGGACAGTTTGATTATAATGATGAAATCATCTTCATGGCCAAAGACACCGGGGGAAAAGCGCCTCAGAAATTATGGTCAGAAATTGGCTATATCGGTTCAGAAATTGTGATTATCGACCCAAAGGACAGCACTCAAAAAGCCTGGGTCTACCTGATCTGTTTTTCAACCCCTCCCCCGCCGCTCTCAGACGAAGACTATGTAACCTATATCCCGGATCAGGAAAAAGTTTATAGCAGATATTATGGAATGAAGTACAAGAAAGGTTCTCCTTTTTATATGGACCTCAACTATCCTGAGGAAGCCGGGGGAAATGGAAAAGATTTTTTTGACAGAATCAAGGTCCGGCTTTCTGTAAATGCTTTCTTCAATCTGCTCGAGATCAAAAAAACAGAGGAAGATTTCCGATCCGTTGTGGTCGGATGGAAAGACGGTCCCATACGGGCCCTGCGTAAAGTGGAGAACTACTTTCGAATCCTGTTCAACCTGTCCTCTCCCTCAATCTTTTCTGTTAATGAATATTATGAACGCATGACCTACACCCCTGTGCAGCTCACCATACCTTTCAAGCTCAAGTGGGTCTTCAATTCCTTTGGCGTGAATGACTGGACATGGACGATCTATGGGGATTTCCCGGGCTTAAAAGGAGGTGCTGCTTATACGGATCAGAATACAGGCGGGTTTCAATTTACCGGAAGCCATTCCACGGAATACCTGAATCAGCATATTGATATGTCACGCTTTTCCTGGGGGTATAACACCAAACCCGGTGTGGGAACATGGTTCCCCAACCTGTTGCTTCCTGAAATACTGTATGGGATTGTTACGCTGCATATTGTGGATGATGAAACACTCCTTGACCCTCCGGAAGACACACCTGGTTTAATCGGTGCCGGAATGAAAAGCCAATGGAATTCAGTTCATCCGGATCTTATTGAGTTGCTGGAACCAGGGACATACGAACTCTCCATGGACACGTACTTTCCCCATCCAACGATCCGAATTGAAGAAGTTGAAGAATGGCTGCAGATCAGACAGTTTCCCCTCTGGGTTGAAGTTGCAGAAATGCAGATAAATCCCTCTGTTTCACCGCCTTCCGGTCAAACAAAAAAAGCAAAAGAAATCATGGGACCAAATCCGGACAATGAAGATAAAGGATTCGAGGGAGTGATCACCGATACCCGTGGCCGTGTGTTTTTCCTTACCCATATTTTTTTCTACTCTGGTTCA
Source organism: Desulfobacterium sp. (assembly GCA_013824585.1). Classification (GTDB taxonomy): domain Bacteria; phylum Desulfobacterota; class Desulfobacteria; order Desulfobacterales; family SURF-7; genus QZKS01. The sequence continues at coordinate 2,814 of PNOB01000100.1, forward strand.
TATCGTGTTACTCCCAGAACAAACATCCTGGGCAGAAGATTTTCCAAAAATGATTACAGGCTCCTGGAATTCAGCGATATCAAGCAGATTACCCATCGATATGAAGAGAAAGACCCTATCTCCTTGATGAAAAACCCCATGGTTCAGAAAATTGAATTAAAGGAGGGCCGGACAATACAACTGCTGGGATGCAAGCCATGCGGTTTCAGCGGCATTCTTTCAGATGGAAAAAAAATATTTCTGTGGGATACGCAGATCCAGTCCATCGTGTTTTCTGATTGAGCCTCCTTGCCCCATAAGCGCTAACTTAACAATTAACAATTAACAATTAACCATTAATTATTGATTATTGATTATTGATTATTTTTTAATTTTCGGGTTTCATGTGGAAACGGTCTTCCAGCCGCGAAATATTATTTTTTTTCAAAGCATAAATATCGCAACAAGATACCACCCACATACAAATGGTAAAACAATAATCAATAATCAATTGTTAATGACAAATAATCAATTTAAGTTAGCGCTTATGCCTCCTTGCCCCCTGACGCTCTACAAACCAACCTTGACAGTAAACCGGATTTTCAATATGATTCCACTAAAATATTAATTTTATATTCATTATCGATGGTTATCTTAAATTGCAGGCAGCTACAGGGGATACGGAATATGGTGTACGCACAAGAAAATACAAATCAGAGTCTATCCGGAGAAAAAAACCACCGATCCGCCTATGACAGACGGGCAGGAAACGACCGGAGGTCATATTTCTGCCAGGATTATGATGGTATTGAAAAACGTCATTCAATAGAACGTCGGGTGGTTATTAAAGAAAAAAGATCAGGCTGGATACGGGACACCAAGTGGAGCAGCGTAAACCTGGAACTCCTACGATAGGCTGGCTACTCCGCTCCATCTTCAAGAACTATTTTTTGAAGAAATTCCGTTAACTCCGGATTCGACTGTTCAATCTCAAAAAGCCGTTCCCGGTCCAATATGGTATCCAGCGTGGGCAATGGAATGACAATGTCCGCTTCACGACGGATGCTTTCATAGACCACGGACATGGCATAACACAAAATATATTCATAAATCTCCGCTTCAGGAACCGTTATTTTACTGGATTTTATAATAACCCCCTTCTGGTGGTATATGATTTCCATGACCGAGGTCAGCATCAGGTTTGAATACAGGTCCGTAAAATCATACTCTTTTTTCTCTTTTTCTTCCGCAGGCAACGCCGCTGTCCGGATAAAAAGCTTTGACGCTGTATAAATCATATCCAGCCATTGATCTTCAAGATTTTGAGGCAGAAGCGCCTCAGGACCATTTGTGACAACCTCATCCATAAATTGATTCAGCATGATCTCCGTCCCTGACTTTTGGTTTGCTTCTGATAATGAATTATGCCTGATTTATGAATTGTTTTTTGGAACTTTATACTATATTGATGTCCGAAATGAAATGTAAAATGAATAAAATTATTGTATCTGAATAGCTTTAAAGTAAAAATTATACAAATGAAATTTTTTGCCCTGTATTTAATACTTTTCCTGATCTGCTCTTGTACCCTGGGCATACCCCAACCCGATATAATCAAAACAGAAAGTAAAAAAGATCAACCCGAAATATCCCTTCACGGCGCATGGATGTTAACCATGGATGATGAATATACGGGACAGACCTTTCCAGATGAAATGCTGTATTTTCACAAGGACGGACAGCTTCTGGTTGACGGACAGGATTTCATTTGCGGGCGATATGATGTGATCGGAGATCAGATTCAGATCATCGCACCGGTTAAAGGCCATGAAGTTGCATATTTTCGAAAATTCATTCTGGACCAGAACGGGCTCCATCTGAAAAACATTCACAAAGGATTTGCCCATTATCAACCCATGAAAGGAATGGTGGAGTTATGCATTCCGGATGAACAATGGAAACTCCAGGCAATTGGTTATTTTTCGTTCAAGGCGCCCCAGGACTGGTCGGTTCTCGGAGAGGCTCCGAAAAAAGATGGCATCCAGGAAGTTCGGATCATGAATCCGGATGCATCCAAACTGTTGCTGGCGGTCAGGCTTCCAGTGGACATGGGTTACCCCCAGCAGGAAGTGATTAAAATAACCAGAGAGATTGCATCCAAACTGATTCAAGATACCCCCATGGCTGGGTTTCAGCTCAAACCGGCTGGTGTAAACAACTATTTCGGGATCACGGGAACCACATTCCTGGCAGAAACAAAAACCCCGCCCCTGACACTGAAAGTCATCATCAAACGACTTCAAACATCTGCTGTTATCATTTATACGCTGTATTCAAGCGATCTGTTAATGGAACTGGAAAATGTGGCACAACTGATTTATGTTGACAATGTACCGGTTTTGTCAGAATGAGATTAACTGCTTTCAAAGTCCCATGCGTTTGAAAACAGCCTCTGGAATCCCCTTGATCACGGCCATGATCCATCGCCAGAACCATTTGGTATAAATTATATTCTTCTTTTTTCGAAATGCCCTATAAATATCTTCTGCAACTTCCTCTGGCTGAGCTGTCAGCAATTCCGGGAGCTCAAGGGATTCGGTCATCTTTGTATGAATAAAGCCCGGAAGAACTGTCATCACGTGAACACCCCGTTTACACAAACGGTTTCGCATTCCGCTCAGATAGGAATTAAAGGCAGCCTTGGATGATCCGTAAATATAATTACTTTGCCGGCCTCTCTCTCCGGCCACAGAGCTGATACCGATGATTGTACCGTGTCCCTGTTTTTCAAAATCCGCAGCAACTACTTCCAGCATTGCCGCTGCACCTGAAAAATTGATTGCGAATATCTTTTGCGCTTCCTTGTAATTCTTTTGTGCATCCTCCTGTTGTTCCGGCATATATCCTGCGGAATACACAACCACATCCGGCTTTTTCTGAAGGGATTCATAAAAAGCAGAATGGGATTCAAAATCCGTCACATCAAAGTAGCAGCAGGAAACCTCCACACCATACCGTATGGTCAGGTCCTGTACCTTTTTTTCCAGCAGTTCCATATTTCGGGATGCCAGCAGAATCGATGCCTTTTCATGCCTGGCAAAAGCAGCAGCCACCGCATATGCCACATCCGAATTTGCACCGAGTACAAGAAGATTCATGATTAAACCTCCAATCTGCGGGACTGAAGAGAATTAAACTTTTCTTTCATCCCCATTGTTTCTCTCAACTCTGCAAATGTTTCCCACAAAGGGTATCCCTTTCTGAAAACATCCTTGCTCATACGAACATCCTTTGTCAGATAAAGCCGTCCGCCATAATCAATCACGATCCGGTCCAGTTCATTCAAGAAAGGAAACAGCCTTTTCTCTATTTTCAAATCCAGGGCCAGAGAATACCCCTGCATTGGAAAAGAAAGGTCATTGTCATTCGCGGGTCCGCATAACTTCAACACCGCCAGAAAAGATCCCAGCCCTTGCTTTGCAATGCGGTCTAAAATCGATTTCAATCCTTCATAGCTTGCCGTCTTTGGAAGCACAAGCTGGTATTGGGTAAAACCGCCTTTTCCATAAATACGATTCCAGTGCCCGATGCTGTCAAGGGGATAAAAAAACGGGTCCAGCGGAACAAGCCTGTTTTCAACAAAAGATGATCTGGTATGGTAATAGAGACGGTTAAACAATTTCACCGAATACCGGTTCAGGCAAAATCCCGGAAAATCAAACGGAATCGAAACTGGCTGGTTAAAATCCATATCCAGAGAACCGGTATCCGCATGTTCACCGGCCATTAAAACAGATCTACCCATTTTTTCACCGGATTCAAGGCAATCAATCCATGCAACCGAATAGGGCAATGTCTCATATTTTTCAAAACAGTTAAAAATCTCTTCCAGATTCCGGCATTGCTTCACGGTCTCCCGGATAAAAGCACTCTTCACCTTCTGAAGCCGGATAACTGCTGTCAGAATTATCCCGGTCAGACCCATTCCGCCACATGTGGCCCGGAACAGCCGTTCATTTTCTTCCCGGCTGCATAAAACAACATCACCACCGGGAAGCATCAGTTCAAAGGAGTCAACAGAGGTGCTGAAACATCCGGCCACATGGTGATTTTTACCGTGTACATCGCTTGCAATGGCTCCCCCGACTGTAATCAGTCTGGTTCCGGGGGTTACGGAGAGAAACCAGCCCTGAGGCAGAAATACGGATATCAGCTCTTGCAGGGAAACTCCGCTTTCACAGGCAACCAGACCTGTTTCCGGATTAAAATGCAATATTTTGTTAAACCTGCGTGAAAACACTACCCTTTGATTTAATGCGCTGTCCCCGTAGCTTCTGCCCATCCCATAAGCAATCAGATCTCCATCCCGATCCATCTGGCGTTTCAGTTGTTCCCTTGTTTCAAAATGTTCGCCTGATGCCACGATTCGGGGATATCTTCCCCAGCTTGTTAGTTCCATTTATCCCCACATCCTGATCATGCAAACGGTTTTTCCAGTATCAGTATATCAACACATAAACACTGACCAGCCATAACAAAACAACGATTTTTAGAAACAGATCCTGAATCAGAACAACTGTTGGTGACCCGCTCTTCTCCTCGACAAAAGTGATCTGCATATACCGGAGCAGGCCGGCAATAACCCAGAATGCACTCAAATAAAAATTTCGAGAGCCATGTTTCTGGATCACCTCAGGCGATACCGTATACAGAAGATAGGACACAATAATGACGGAGGCCATAACGATCATTGCAGAAGATACAAATTCCCGATTATACCCATCAAGTGATTTTCTCATCTGATTACCTTCATCGGACAACAGCAGATCATCGCGCCTTTTGGCCAGAGCCAGAAACAGTGCAATCAAAAAGGTCATGATGATAATCCAGGGGCTGTTCTCGATATTGGCGGCTGTTCCTCCTGCAAATATCCGAAGAACAAACCCCAGAGAAATACAGATCACATCAATAACGGCAACTTGTTTCAGAAAAACGGAGTACAAAAGATTCAGCACAATGTACCCGCCAACGATCCACCAGAATTGATGGGGCAAAAGAAAATAGGAAATCGCAGACAGGGCAAATAAAAAAAGGATTGAAATGAAAATTGCTTCCGCCCGGCGCAGATCGTTTGCCGCCAAAGGCCGGAATCGTTTTGTTGGATGAAGACGATCAGACTCAACATCCTTGAGGTCATTAATGATATATACAAAACTTGCCGCGCAGCAGAACCCCAAAAACGCATAAAGCGTATGGATCACTGCATCAATATTTCCTATCCCATACCCAAAAAAAATGGGAAGCCAGATGAAACCGTTTTTCAGATATTGATGAGGTCTGGCAAGCCTGACCGCTGCCCTAATCCTGTTTATCCATTTATCCAAGAATCAATCTCTTTGTATAGATCTGGTGAACGATAAAAATCCGAATTTCGCTTCAATAACAGAAAAGGCATTTCGGCCTCTCTGGCACACACTCCATCCTTTTCATCCCGGTCACCGATGAACAGGCAGTTGCCAACGGAAACACCCAATTTTTCAGCTGCAATAAACAACCCTTTTGGATCCGGTTTCAGTCGGTCCACATCCTGGTCAAGGGAGCAGACAATCACATCTGCCCATAATCCCAGGGCACTGATCTTTTGGTTTGCCGGATAATCTGAAAATATACCGATCTTGATATTCTTTTCCGATAAATACCGAAACAACCGCTGCACACCCTCATACCTGCACAAAGGCAGATGCGGAAGCGGTTTTTCAAACATCCATTTTTGAACAACTTCCCGAACCTGTTTCACTGAAACCCCGGAACGCTCAGCTCCCCAGACATACTGTTTTTCTTCAATCCCGGATTCTCCCAAAAACGGATTCTGTTCTCTTGCCCTTCTGAAATCCCAAATAATTTTAAAATCATAAAGGCATGACGGGTGCCATATGGACGCTGCGACCATATCAAATAATATCCGCAAACGCAATTTACTTTGATCATACAGCGTACCATCCACATCAAAAATTACTGCCTTCATGCATTATTCCCTGTTGTTATTTTTAAATCCTACTCTAATTGGATGAAAAATAGCTTTCAAGAAAAACTTTTTTTCAATAAATTATACCTCATACGATTATCTCAATAGCAGAATACCATCCGTCACCCAAGCTTTTTCATAAACACCATGATAACAATCGCCAAAAAAAACTTGACAGGAGGTATATACTTTTAATATATAAAAAGTATATACTATTCAAAATGAAAAGGGGCATTATGGCAATCAAGTATTCGATTCTCGGATTATTACACTACAAGGATATGCATGGGTATCGCATCAAAGAACATCTTGAGCGAAATTTCGGGCATATGTGGTCTATCAATTACGGACAGATTTATCCCAACCTGAAAATATTATGCGATGACGGATGGATTCGGATGAAGGATTTCTCCCAGAACAACGAGAAAGGACCTCCGCGAAAGCTTTATTCCATTACCGAAAAAGGGCGGGAAGAATTTTTACGCTGGCTATCAGCCTCACCGGAGCGTGCCATGATTTTGCGGGATCCTTTTCTCATGCGGTTTGTTTTCTTCGGGTTCGGAGACCGGGATAAGGCGCTGGCTCTCATCGATGCACAGATCAGCATCTATGAAAAACAGATTGTTCGCAGAAAAGACAATCAACGCAGATGGGATGAATTGGGAACGTATGTCCAGCTTGTCGCCGATCTTGGTATTACTTTCAACCAGATGTTTCTCGATTGGCTGAAAAAAGCACGGACGCAGATTGCGGAAGAGACTCAAAAAAAACGGAAAGCATCATGAGCAGCGCAGGAATTTCCCTGGTAACCGGGGCGGCAGGATTCATGGGAAGTCATGTGGTGGAATATCTGGCCAAAAACGGAGCCCGTGTTCGCGCGACCAGCCGGCCGCGCAAAGACACATCCTTTTTTGATCGTCTGGGCGTTGAATTTGTGCCGGCGGATCTGACACAGGCATCCTCTCTGGGACGTTTGTTCGAAGGCGGTGTTGATCGGGTTTTCCATCTGGGAGCCATCTGCAATTTTTCAACCCCATATGAAAAATTATTCCACACCAATGTTTTGGGAGTCGACCGGCTGACAGACCTGGCCATGCAGCAGAATGTAAAATGCTTTGTTCATGTTACCTCAACGAGCGTTTATGGCTACTATCAGGGACGTCCGTTCTCGGAAAACTCGCCGCGTCAACCCATGGATGATTATGCCAGGAGTAAAAGGGATGGCGAAGACATTGTATTTGAAAAACTGTCGAGAGGGCTTCGGGCCATCATTGTCAGGCCATGCACGGTTTATGGCCCTCGTTGCAACGACGGCGCTGGAAAGGTTTTTTCACGGCCCGGTAAAATCAAGGCCATTCCTGGCAATGGCCGGCAAAAACTTTCCAATATACGGGCTGAAGATGTCGCAGCAGCAGCAGTCTTTTTATCAGAGAGGGATGACACCCTGGGCCAGGTATACAACCTTTCGGATGATTCACATCCTGCTGTTTCAGAAGCATTGAAGCTTGCTGCCATAACCTTTGGAACATCGATTCCTTCCCTCTCTCTTCCGTTGGGATTGGTGCGGCTTGTTGCTCGAATCGAGGGGGCCTTGTGCCGAATCAACGGCAGAATACCGGAATTGGAACTCGATGCCGCAAAGTATCTGTCTGCCGATTACATTGTCGACAACGCGAAAGTAAAACAAACCGGATTTCAGTTCCAATATCCGGATTTTGAAACATCCATGCAGCAATTGGGGGATTTGTATCGTCAACAAAGATAAAGACGCAGAAAACAAATTGTAATAAAAAAAGGGGGCATCATGGGACAGGTCATTGTCATTACGGGACTGGCAGAAGGAATGGGGCGTGAAGTTGCGACCCTGTTGGCAAGATCCGGCGATACGATTGCTGGCTTCGACATCAGCAGCGAGGGCATCGACAGTCTGGCAAAAGAATTGTCGTCCATTGGCTGTCCATTTCACCTTGAACCCTTGAATATCACCGACCGTAAAGGCATCCAACGGTTCCGTGACACGGTATTGAAAAAATTCGGAGCCGTGGATACAGTAGTTTCCAATGTGGGTATCGGATTTTTCGGGCCTTTTGAAGAGATCGACCTGGATAAGGCTTTACAGTGTTTTGAGATCAACGTGATCGGTGCCTCCGCAGTATTTCAGGCATTTATTCCTTTTTTGCGCAAGCAGGGACATGGTAAACTGGTAGCCATGTCGTCCCTGGTGGGACGCATTCCCTTTCCCTTTGAATCCATCTATACAGCGTCCAAATTTGCTCTTCAGGGATTGGTAGAGGCGATACAATATGAGGTTCGTCCTTTCGGCATCGACGTCGCCCTGGTTGAGCCGGCCCAGGTGTCCACCAATTTTGCATCAAAAATCCATCAGCTGCCGCCGGAAGGATCTCCGTATCGTGAACGGGTGCGCAGGTTCATCAACCGGGACAATGTGCTGATCAAAACAGCGACAACGCCACAGGTTGCAGCCAAAAAAATCGTCAGCGTCATTCGCAAGAAAAACCCAAAACTCCACAATCAGGTGGATTTTATGAGCACGGTTTTCCTGGCCTTGAATCGTATCCTGCCCAAGTTTGCCAGAGATATGATTCTGGTCAATTATATGGATATCCGTGTATAAAGGAGGCAATATGGAAACCGCTATGGCTTCTCCCGCTATGTTTGCTGACACCCGTTTGGGAAGAATTCGGGATCGTATCATTGGCGCGCCCCAGGAAATATGCATTGAACGCGCCCGATATCTGACCCAGGCCATGACCCGGAATTGGGACAAGAATCCGCTCACCAGGATGAGTCTTGCTCTATCACATATTCTCTCTCATATCAGCATCATCATCCGTGAAGATGAACGGATTATCGGATGCCGGACCAGCAAACTCAAAGGCGCTCCACTGTTTCCGGAAAATAAAGCACGCTGGATTGAAGGCGATGTTGAAAACTTCGACCGCCGTGTGGTTCAACGTGCACTTATCACGGAAACAGAGAAAACAGAAGTGTTGCAGGATATCCTGCCTTTCTGGAAGGGACGCACTGTAGAAGAGCGTTTTGAGAAAATGCTGCCTCCGGATATTGCGACAGACATGGACAAGTATATCTTTACGATCATGCTTGAGATCACTTACGGCATCGGCCACTTCACCATGGATCATCCAAAAGTGCTGCGATCCGGCCTTTCAGGAATCATCTCCGATGCGGAGCAGAAGTTCGCTGCGCTTCCGCCGGAAAAACAATCTTCCGAAACCGGATTGTTTTATCAGGCTGCCATCCGCTCCATGCGTGCCGCGATTCATTTTGCCCATCGCTATGCAGATGAGGCTGAGAGTCTGAGTCAAAAAACAACAGATTCCGAACGCTGGCTTGAGCTTGAAACCATGGCAAAAATTTGCCGGCATGTGCCGGAACACCCGGCCCGGACTTTTCAGGAAGCGATCCAAAGCCTGTATTTCATCCATCTGATCGCCCAGATCGAATCCGGCGGGAATTCCATCTCTTTAGGAAGAATTGATCAGGTGTTGTGGCCCTATTATCAGCGCGATATCGAAACCGGCGCAATTACACCCGGTGAGGCCGGGGAACTGATCGCTCTGCTATTTTTGAAAACCAACGAGATCTGGAATGTGTTGGAGGAGGCCTATATCCCGGGAGGAGAAGGAACCGAAGGCAAGACCACTCAGAACGTCACGGTCGGCGGTATTGATATTCACGGGAAAGATGCCACCAATGCGCTGAGTTATATCTGTCTGGATGCCTATGCTGCTATCCGCACGGTACAGCCCAATTTCGGCGTTCGGATCAGTTCGCAGACACCGGAGTTGTTTTTCATGAAAGCGGCATCATACGCAAAGGATGGTGTTTTACTACATTTTTTCAATGACGACGCGATTGTCCCTTCGCTCATGGAAGCCGGCCATACAGAGGCGGACGCACGCGATTACGGTGTTGTTGGGTGCCTGGAGCCCAATGCCCAGGGCAAGAGTTTCGGTTCCACCTTTGCGGTTCAATTCAGCGGAATCAAATGTCTGGAGCTGGCCCTCAGCAACGGAATCGACAACATATTCGGATATCGCACAGGTCTTGAAACCGGAGTTCCGGATTCTTTCGAGCGGTTTGAAGATATCTGGAATGCCTACGATTCCCAGATGACCCACTT
>PNOB01000101.1 GCA_013824585.1 Desulfobacterium sp.
ACTCACATGGTTTTTTCGGATATCCGTCATAAAAAAGGATAGACAGACAACAATTGAAACCAGCACCAAGTACGGCAGGTACCGCCTCCCTGACATGTCTTGCAGTCTTTGCCTCAACAATCTGATCAGAAGAACGCCCCCTACAAAGCCAACCGCACAGATACTATAATACATGAATGAATTATTTATACCGAAACGAACCGCGAGGTAAAGCAATCCACTCTGGATAATCAACCCAGTTCCCGGTGCAAAAGCAATTTTCAGAGAGGGGCGGTCCTCAAAAAGACCGAAGCAAAGCAGGGTCAGAAACCCGAGTCCGGCGATAGAAACGGACATAAAAACGATGGATGCAGCCACACCCCATTTGCCGTATGCCAGCGGCACCAGCAGCCAAGGGGCAAATCCCAATGACACGGTCCAGAGCAACGGGTTGCTCCTCTCAATGTGCAGAATAAAATGCCTCAGTAACATGTTTTTACCTGTCGGGTAACATGAAGAAGCGAAGAAAAAAGTAATTGGCGCCCGCCCCCCTCAAATGGGTGGCCAATTTTGATCGGTGCGGAATACGGGCTTACGGATTCCGCCAGAATAACCTTTTTCGCTGGATGCGGGTACTTTCAACAGCCGGAAATTATCCCCCCGGTAAATTTCCGGCCATGATATGTCTATCTTTTTCCGGAAATACAGCTCATTAACGATCAGAAAATAATCGTAATTCTTAAATATTTTTTCTATTTCCGGCATTTCGCCGTTCTCGAAATTGGGATGCTGATGATACTGTTTTTTCTGCTTTTCATAGACTTCCGCAAGCTGAACCGGCTGCTGCGTCGAATAGGCCAAAAGAGAGGGAACGAATGCCGAGCGTTGGATGATCGCCAGACACGGGATATGGGTCAGGGGAACAGGAAAGGGTTTCCAGACGCCGGGATAGGCAATGGCTGTAAACAGGCGGCCTCCCGGCTTGATCTGCTCAAAGGCCGTCAGGTACTGTGAATAGATTTCATCCGCGCGGAACCATTGTGTGGTCAGCACGGCGGTGCGGACTCCGACAAGGACAAGCAGAAGGGCAACACCGGTCCGCCAGTGTCGGATAGAGCCGGGCTCCGGTGCGGAAGCTGCAGTAATGAGAAAGGCCAGGGTGATGGAAATCCGCATTTCATTTCTGTCTGACGTGATAATCTGCATAGGCATGATCCAGAAAAGGATGAACAGCAGGACCAGCGGACCATACATGGCTTCGGCAATGTGAATCTTCTTCGTCAGGATTCCGGTGACGAACAATCCGCCCAGCATCAGGGCGGTACCGATGTCCAAGACAGGATAGTAATTGAGGACTGGATACAGAACCGCGACGAATCTCCAGAAAAAGCTTCCGTAATAAATACCGGCTTGGTCGGCTGGAGCAGCAGGGCTGAAAAATAAAAACAGGATACCCGGCAGTATGAATTGGACCAGGCTGATGCCCAATGCTGTGGCCTGATTCCGGAACCCGCTACGCCTGTGGGCTGAAAATTCATATCCGACGATACAGAGGCCATAGACACCCAGGGCGAATATATGTGAAAAGAACAGGCACAGTGCCGGTATGATAAAGCCTATTGCCCTTACATATGCGGGGCGGTCTGAAAAAAATATCCAGGCTGCCAGTACCCACAGCATCAGTCCAATCCCGAAGAGACAATTTAAAAAACCCCATAGCAGAACCCGGTTGTAAAGAAAGAGTACAGCCAGAAGGGGCCATACCGATATCCGGCGGTGGAGAGCGTAGAACAGGGCGCAGGTGCCAGACAGTAACAGCAGCAGGATGATCGCGATAAAGATGCGCCCGGCAATCTCCAGCGGAAAGATTTTTATCAGGGGAGGGACAATCACATCCATTGCCAGATTCGGCAGCACGGTCCATTTGATTCGGTAAAATTCGCTCAGAATATCCGACTGGTCAAGGTTGGCCAAGAGATACATCCGCGCAAGATGGTTCGGATAATCGACCATAGGCGGGAAACGGACCATTCCAAGCGGGATCAGCGATATCAGTAACAGCACTCCGAAACCAAATATAAGGATCAGGCCTGTTTTATTCCGCCCATTCATCTGTAGCTATTCCTTATCATGAGGAAGGGTAAAATCAAAAACCCATTTTCCGACCCAATGAATACTTTAGTTTTATTCGTTATAATGCGGTGGTCATATCTTCCTCCTTCAGCGAAGTGTTTTGGGCAAAACATCTTAACCGAAGAGAAGACTGACTACCATTTTTCTCACTAACTGTAGGGTGAGTCCCTAACTTTTACAGCTCATGGACAGTTTTTTTATGCATTCAAGATGTTATTCATTAGCTTTTTCATATTTTCTTACCATAAGCAAAAGCGCTCCTAATAAAATTATTTCGCGATGGGAATTTAGTACCCAATAGTCAAATTTCAAAAGAAATGCCACCCGCGGCAGATTGAATATTACAAATAATGCAATAAGCAAGAATAATGACCTGTAATCTGTCACTGAAACCTTAGATAAAAAAAATGGTAAAATGACTGCTGCGATAACCAAATCATAATGATGAGCCTGTCCAAATAAGAGACCGATAATTGACAGTATACCCAATAAATTTATCATATTAATATTTTTGCAGTATTTGTGAATGCTGATAATCAGTATAAGCGAAATCAATATAGCTATAAGAGAAGCATAGGAGTGAAAACCAAGATCGTTTAACAACTGTCTGGCAGCGGAAAGGGTAAAGTTTCCCATTTGATTTGCTGGGTCGCTGAGATAATATCCAAGCCCTTTTATCCATTCAGAGAATGTTCGGCTGATACCCCGAACACTAAAAGGGACTATGCAAAAAAAGAAGGTCCCAACGAGAGATACCGTCAGAATTTTCCATTTTTTCTCCAGTAATAACCATAGAAAAAAAGGATAGGATAATTGAGGTTTCAATAAAGCAAGCGACAGAAACAAACCGCTAATAATATCATTTGATTGAAAATAGAAATAATAAGACATTATTAGAACGGTTGATATGATGATACCGGTTTGACCCATCCAAAGTGTATTTGCTACCGCGACATTGCCAATTACCATAGCAATTAATAAAGATATTCTAATGTCCGTAATGAAGCGCTGATTCCCTATGGATGCCGAGAGGATACGAAGATTTATATAAACAAAAAGGATCAGGCAAAGAATATTGACGATGATGACAGCTAATTGTGCATACTTTAAATCCAGTAAAGCAAGGGACATTACAAAGATCGCTGAACTGGGTGGATATGCAAATGAGTAAGAATAAATACTACACACCCCGTCCACCATTTTGCAGGCTGTTGATGCGTCATAAGGATTAAATCCCTCCAACCACGTTTTACCTGCAAGATAGAAGAATTTTGTATCTATTCGGATTCTTTCCTTTAGTATGTTTGAGCGGCCGTAACCAACTATCCCAAACAAGGCAACAGACGTTATTGCCGTAAATATCAAAAGGCAGGAGATAATGATCGTAAACCTTTTATTATGAAACATCAAATTCCACGCCGTTTAGGTCCGTATTGTTCTCTTTGTATTTATAAAACCTGCCAAGGCATTGACTGTTTTGAAATTCTCTATATCCAATTCCTCTTCTGCTATCCCTAATCCAAACGTCCCTTCTATGAACTTAACGAGCTCGATAAGGCTCATAGAATCTATAATCCCTCCTTCTATCAGCGCTGCTTCGTTGTCCAGAACATTCTCATCAAGTTCATGCATGATTTCCGTGACGATATACCGTTTGATCGTTAATAGAACATCCACTGCCGACCTCCCTATATTTGATTAAAAATGTTTATCCCACAATCAGTCCGTGACACTTCAATTTGTTGTCATGGCCTTTCTGTCTATCTTGCCTGTTGAAGTCTTTGGCAGGGATTTACAGAATTCTATCATTTCCGGCATCATATAATGAGGAATGAGCTCGGAAAGGTGCTTCTCAATTTCAATCTTTGTTAATGAATCGGAATTTTTCGGAACAACAAAGGCTTTTATTTTATTTGTTATAAATTCATCCGGCACCGCTACCGCTACTGCTTCTTTAACGCCTTGGTGAGCGTATAGAGCAGCTTCGATTTCACCGAGTTCAATCCGGTAACCACGACTCTTGATCATATGGTCTTTTCGTCCTATTAGGTTGTAGTTGCCTTTTTCATCCAATGTGACGATATCCCCCGTTCGATAAAGCTTTTCATCAAATTCCGGATTAAGAAAGTTTTTTATAAAATACGACTCGGTTTTTTCTAGATCGCACCAATATCCCTGCGCAACACAGGAACCACGGACATAAAGTTCCCCTTCCTTTCCAACCTCCGTTACAATATTTTTATTTCCGTCCAGTGCAAAAACATCAGTGTTTGAACAGGCTTTTCCTATAGGAACAGGTTTTATCCGCTCGGGCTCAAGTTGATCCACTTTATAGTATGTACAAACATTTGTTTCTGTTGGACCATATAGGTTGTAGTAGCCTGCATGAGGAATAATGCTCATCAATTCTCTTAAATATTTAACCGGGAACACCTCACCCGCAAAGAGTATCAATCGGAGATCAAGGAAGGAATTATTTTTCATATTCCCATGGACCATCATATGCATGAGTATCGACGGCACTGAATACCATACGGTTATTTTATTATCCTGTATAAACTTAATAAGTCTTCTTGGGAAAATCGAATATTCTTCCGGTACAAGGAATATCGTCGCTCCTGCCTGAAGACTCGTGAAAATGTCGAAGATGGATAAATCAAAATGAAGAGGGGCATGACTTGAAACCCTGTCTTCGGGCCGGATTTCAAACTCATGATAGCTCCAATTGATAAATGACAGAGACGTGTAATGAGATATCATTACCCCTTTGGGGGTGCCGGTAGAGCCGGATGTGTATAATATATATGCTAAATCTGTCTCAATAGACAAATTATCCGGGAAAGAAGCATCGCCTCTCTTTAAAATTTCTTCCCACGGGATCACCTTGACCGACAGATCTGCCTCCAATTTCTTAAAATCATCCGTCAAGAGAACCATATCCAGAGGATTCTTCTCTGGAAACATCTGTTGAACGTTGTCGCCCTTCCTTGTAGACGTCAGGAGGCATTTCATCCCGGCATTTTCAATGATATAAGCCAATCGCTTCAAAGGCGCATTAGGATCCAATGGGACATAAACCCCGCACGCCTTGAGTATGCCAAGAATACTGATGATTGAGGGGATAGATTTATTTATATATACACCTATCCGATCTCCCCGCTGCACCCCGTTTTCTAATAGCGTTGCTGCTAATTTACTCGTAACTAGATCAAGATCTTTGTATGTTATTTTCTCGTCATGATAAACTATCGCATTTTTATCAGGATACTGCTTTGCTGATTTTATCAGAAGATGTTGCAGTAGGTTAACCATTATTAACCCTCTTTGTCTGCTGAGTTGAAGTCAATTCTTTTAGAGTCCTAAATATCGGGCTATAATGTTCTTTTGTATCTCCGAGGTGCCGGAATAAAGCGTACCTCCAACGGAGTCCCTAAGATCACGCTCCAACTCATATTCCGTCGTATATCCATAACCCCCGTGTACCTGTATGGCATCAAGACATGATTTCACCCATGATTCACTCATATATAGCTTGGCAATGGCGGCTTCCATTCCTGCGTGACCTTTCGACTTTTTAAGCCATGCTACCTTATACAGCATAAGGCGTGCAGTCTCCATCCTGACCTTCATATCGACAATTTTATTGGCCACAGACTGAAAATTCCCAATTGGTTGATTAAATTGCCTTCTGGTTTTCGCGTATTTTATACAAGTCTCAATCTGTCTCTCCATACCTCCTAAATAACTGGCCAGAATGCAGCTACGCTCCCATTCCATGGAATCATTGAAAATGGCAACCCCCTGACCTTCTTTCCCGAGACGGTTTGCAAGCGGAACCTTACAATCAGTAAAAATCAACTCTGACATAGGAGAGGTTCTAAGGCCCATCTTTTCAATATCTTTACTAACCTGAAACCCTGGGAAGTCCTTTTCAATAATAAATCCGGTCACACCCATAAAACGCTTGCGCTTGTCAATAGTAGCAAACACTACAAACACATCAGAAACAGGGCCATTGGTCACCAATGTCTTAGTGCCGTTGAGAATATAGTGATCACCGCACAGTCGGGCAGTCGTGCTTAGACTGAATGCATCAGAACCCGAACCAGGTTCGGTCATGCCATGTGCTCCAATTAACTCACCTCTACAGAGCTTAGTGAGATATTGTCTTTTTTGATCAACCGTGCCAAATCTGAAAATCGGCATTTGGACGCTCCACAGCTGAGCGTTAATCCCGAATATCAAACCGCTGTCCTTACAGGCATACCCCAGACCTTCCATAACCAGTATAAAGGTCAATATATCCGCATTGATCCCTCCATACTCCTCGGGAAACGGGAAACCCTGAATACCGAAATCCGCACATTTCTTCCATTCTTCTCTGGGAAAAGCGCCAGTCTTGTCTTTCTCTATCACATCAAGGCTAAGCTCTTTTCGGGCAAAATTGATTACTGAGGCTTTTAAATCAAGCTGCTCTTTATCCCAACTGAAATCCACGGCATCCTCCTGTCTCTGAGAATCTGAAGCGGGCTAAGAATGTGGATCTATTTTCTTGCTTGAGATGATAAAACCACGTTTTTTGAAAAATTCCACCGATCGTATTTTTTCCATGACCTTGAAGCCGAAGACGAGCTTTGTAGTCATTTGCATAGGCTTATTCCACGCCGCAACTACGCCAATAGCTTTTTCCCTGCCCGACGCCTTGGAATATTGAAGCCATCGGCTGATTAACTCATACCCAATGAGAAACTTTCGATATTCCGGCAACACAAATAGATCAAAACCATATGATTCATCGTCTCGCGGTCGAACGGTTATCCCGAGTTTTTTATCCGTTTCCGGCACAAAGCTTATCCAGATATAGCCAATTGCGCTATTTTCATGGAAACACAAGATACAGGTCTGCCTTTTTTCAAAACGATTCTTGATAATCGCGAACCAATTATTCCATGGCTTCAAAATATCCTTAAAATAATCTACATCTTGAATTTCAGCCATTCTGAACATTACATCTATCTTAGCCTCAATAAATGGAATATTGCCGGATAAGGATTTCTCTATGACATAAGATTTTTTTATATTTATTATTATTCCAAGCAATTTGTCGGCAACACGCATCACCGTTTTGACAAGTCCGTTTTCCGAATAATATCTGCCTATTTTTCTTATGGATGATCTTTCCTTTTTGTCCATTCTCAAAACCATATTATTTCACTCTCTCCAACAATCTCATTTTCTTTGGAAGGATGCGAAATTCGCTTCTATTGACAATATTGAATCCCTCTCGGCCTTATCCCCCGCTGCTTGTGGCGGAGGAGTGGTCATCATGTCGTCTTCCGGAATACTGAATCCCTAATTACTCGGTAGAGGGTTCGGAACGGCAGCAGACATCTTCCCAGTAGAGTACATCCATATATCGCATCATATTCACAAACTACCCTGCCACCGAACGCTTCTTTGAATCGATTGACGCGTAAGAGAGATTCATTGTCTTTCCCGCTATACCAACCACCCATATCATATTGGGAATAACCCAGATGCTTGTAATGAAGCATATTCTGCCAATGCAAATAACGGTTGGCCCTCCCTACATAGTGCCGCCGCTCGTTGCTTTGACCTTCTCGAAAGAGTGATGCCGAGAGATGATTCCGGGTGCGACCATCGGCTACTATGTATACACGATAAACCAGCGGTTCTCCATCCCGTCCCACTGCCCTGGATACTTGCAAAATCCCGGCATAGGCTTTCTTTTTGAGCATGTGCAACTGAATAGATACTTGCAAAGCATCCCTTACCTCTGCTTTACTATTAGCAAAATGAAGGTAAAATTTTTCAAAATTATTTAATATGTCAATGTTTTTAGATTCATACCGTTCCACCGAGATACCTTCCCGTTCAGCTCGTCTCACCTGCTCACGGGTATCTCTATGCAACAGCGCCATGAGGTCTGAGTCGGTTCCTGTTAAGTCAGTGAGCAATGTCCATGATTCAATATTGATAGCCCCTTTCAATGGCTGACGAATGCTGTGAAGTTTGGCAATATCCGGCAGCGCATTTTTCGTCGGGCGTTGGCCAAACCAGTAGTTTTTGATTGTTACTGGCCAAATTCTACTGGAAATACCATTCGCCTCATAAATATTCATAGATACCTTATGCGCAAAAGATCTGGTATTATGGAGGTCAACGTATCCGGCACAATCGAACACCCACACGCCTATATGCCTGACATCGTGTCCACCTTTCCGAATGACTTGAATCGCTCATAGAAAAAACGCGCCAACCCGATGATAAACGGTACAGGATCATCCCATACAGCGCAGGCAAATACTTTTTTCCCTTTTGACATTTCCCGCAACTCTGAAAAAGAAAAAAGTCCTCTTCGAATTCTGGAAAGCTGATAATGTAGTTCAGTGATTTCATCTATCCACAGAATGCCTTCCGTCGCCGGTCCCAGCGATTCAATGTTTCCCCATATCAAATCCTGGTAGGCCAGGTATTCTAGATGAACCCCGCAGGCTTTGGCCAGCAGGGTCATTGTAACAGCGCGGGTGTTGATTTCGATCAGTTTGTACTGGTCATCCCGTGGATCCAACTTGAATTCGGGTTCTGCAAGCCCGTAATAACCGATATTCTGAAGATATTCTACGGCAGCGTGGATCGGTTGGGAACGGTTCGTGCTGCGACAGATTGTTCCAATGCCAAAATCTTTAGGAAACTGCCGGACCTTATCATATCCACAGATGCCGAGGGGAACAGACTGGCGATTGAAATAGGCGTAAAACAGATACAACGTGTTTCCGGGAATGATCTCCTGCAGAAAAAAGTCCTGGTGCGCGCCATTGACCAACCCGATGACAGTCTCCAATTCTGAAGGCGAATGAATGACAAAGACCTTTTTATGAAATTTCTGGATGAATTGATGAGAGTAGGCGGATTTAATGATCAAGGGATAACCAATATCGGTGGCCATTTCCCGCATTTCGTCAATTGTTTCAGGGAAATATGTTCTTGGGCAGGGGATATTCCGGCTGATCACGTCCTGAAAAAACCGTTTTTTGTTTACCAGAAGATCGATGGTGTCAAAGGAAGCAACGGGCATTCGGTAGTAGGGTAAAAGTGCTTCTTTGTGTTTTGCAAGAGCCAAGACTTCTGCATCACCTGTTGGAATAAACACGGGCCGATGATCCAGGGATCGCCCCAGTTCAATAAGAGCATCAATAAATCCCTTCTCGGAATCAACGGGATTGGGGCAAGGAAACCGCCTGGAGACAAAGCGGGAATATCGCACCATGCTGTGAGAATCGACATCTAGCAGAATGACCGGGATTCCCTTTCTCCTCAGTCCCCTGGCTACTCCCAATGCATTGACATTGTGAATGCCGCTAAGGATGACGCTTTCGGGGTGCTTTATGACTGTATCCTTTTTTTGTGTCTGAATTTTCTGGCCATTCATCATGATAGTTGAGGTTATTTTCCATCCGTGGTGAATCGTCCCTTTTTCAACATGCTAATTTTATTTGTTAATACGGTGATACAGGTATTCAGATCTTCTGTCCGAAATACCCATATGATTACCAGATAACACAAAGACGCGGCTGAAGCGGAAAGTGGGACGGAAATCAATCGCGATATGGATACTAATTCAAAGAGCGTTATAGTTATCAGTCCGGTCCCCAACATACCTGCAGCCGCAAGCATCAACCGGTAAAAAGTTGAAAATGTCTGAGATAAGTTGGTAATACCTAGATTCTTCTTCAGCAGGAAAATAAACCAGATCGAAATGATTCCCATGGTGGCGCTGGTGGACAGGGCGATGCCTTTGACCCCAAAGAAATGCATAAACAGAAAGTTTAGTAGCACATTCAGAAAGATAGAAACCGTTCCCATATACAGAAGCATCTTGGTGTTTTTCAGGGCGGCAAAAAATGTACCGTTGATAAATGTATAGGCATAAAAAAACAGACCCAGGCTGTAGCAAACCAGGGTTTGCGAGGTCTGTCGCGCCGCTTCCAGATCGAATGCGCCCCGTTTCAGCAACAGAATGACCAGGTCTTCAGAAAACAACACCATCAGGCAGGTGATGGGGATCGTCAGAAATCCCAGGAAAATGAGCGTGTATTTGAAGATATTCTGGAGGTTGTCGCGACGGCCGGCAGCCACCTCTTCACTGATAAACGGGAAGATTGCCCTTGAAACGGCGGCGATGACCACCTGAATGGGAAGGTCATTGATCCGAAACGCATACCGCAGGGTTGAAACAGATCCTGCCGGAAGCTGAGTGGCCATCACATGATCTACCAAAAGATTGGAATTTGCGATCAGTTGACTTCCCAGCATCGGGATGGCCAACAACCAGATGGTCTTCATTTTTTGACGATCAAATGGTAAGGGAGTCCCGTATTTAAATCTCTCCCGACGGAGTGCGATGCCCATATACACGGTTTTCATCGTTGTTCCGATCAAAAACCCCCATACCAAAACATAGATATCCAATCCCATATCGAAAAATAGAAGAAATATGATCGTGATGTTCACAAATATTGGAGCGACATACAGATGAAAAAAAAGCTTTCTTGCGTGTAGTATTCCTCTATACAAAATACCCGCGCCATCAATGAAAATCAATAGGATCAGCAGTCGCTCCATGACAACGGCCAACCGCTTCTGCTCCGGTTGAAATCCATAGCCGATCAACCAAATGATTTCCGGGGTAAAGACGAAGAAAATCAGTGTCAGTGCTGCAAAGAGCAGGGTGGTTATATACATCAGCCAGGTGGCATGGGAATCTGCCTCCAGAGAGGAACGGTTGCGCCATTCAAGATACAGCGGAACAAACGCTGAACCCAATGCACCCGAAAACAACAGGACAATAGTCCCTGGAAATGAATAGGCGAGATTGAAGACGTCAAGAGACGCCGAAACCCCGAACTGCTGTGCTGTCAGCATTTCCTTGCCGATGGCCAAGATTTTATCCGCCATTGTACAGATCATGATTACAACGCTGGCTTTTCCAATCTGGCCGGCGAGACTTTGCGGTTCACTCATGGGCTTGCGTCTTTGAAGACATGGGAATCACGGAAAAATCGGGTGTTTTCATCCATCCGATTCTTCTCAGCGCAGGGATCATTATTTTTTCACCCAGGGTCTCGATTAAAGCAAGCGGACTCGATGGGCTAGCCACTTTCAGGAGCATGTGCATGTCCCGAAACCTTCCCCAATCATATTTATAGGCATCACCATCCCGCTGAAAATCGATGACTGTGGCCTTGTCCCGATCCAGCAACCACTGGATCACATGCCAGTTCAAAAGTGTTCCGGAGGAATACCTATCATGGTCCTGTCGATACGCGGTTTTCAAAATACCGGCATACGAGCCATCGACGACACAATAGGCTGTGGCAATCGGCAAGTACCCTTCTGAAATGCACTGGGCGGCGTCGCCTTTACAGACGGGCAGGAATCCATCGCCCAATTGTTCCGATGCGCCGGATTTATAATACAGCGTAAACAGGCGTAATTTCCCCTTGTGTAGCAAACGGGCTGCAAGATTGCAGTGAAACATCGGATTACATTCAGCCTCTTTCCAACTGTATCGATAAATGTCTTCATAATGATCCAGCGAGATCCCCAAGTGCTGTTCCAGATTGCAGGTCAGAATAATTCTGGCATTCCCCTCACGGTGCAACAGGTTCATATGCCTTCGAAAGGGCTTCCTGAAACTCTTTTTTCGGCTTTTCCAGTAATCCTCCGCACATTGTCCGGGATCGACATCGACGACGAGGTTGGCATATTGATCTACTTTTCGCTTAATTACAGATTTTTTCTCAAATGAACGCTCCAAGGCAGAAAGCAACGGATCTCTCGACGGCATGGCTTCAAGATAGGCAATGTCCCAGAGTTTTCTTTTGGACAGCATAAAATCGACCGCCGCATCTGCAACTTCCGTTTCTTTGCCTTTCAGGACCATACCTCCTCGATAGGCGGAATAGATATTTCCCATGAATTCAAGGCTTTTATGGGTAATAAAGCGTGGCCGTTTTTTAATAATCCAGCAGGGAAGAATGGCGACCATGCGGTCTTGGTCTTTGAAGCAGAGAATGAACAAGGAACAATAGGGCTCGATGGAGAAACTACAGACGGCCTCATACCAGTCAAAACTGTAATAGAAATTCTCTTCTCGGTTATCGGATCGTATCTTCTCCCAATCCTGGCGCAAGGACAAAAAATCTTCCATCGAGGTGATCATCGTTACATCCACGGTTCGTTATCTCCTCGTACAAGAAGTCAGCAGGTCGAAATTCCCGACCCCAAACGTTCATCATTTTTCAACGGTAACTTCAAATTCCGCTCTCCGGTTGATGGTGCGGCCTTCCTTGGTCTTGTTGTCGGCAATGGGTCTTTTCTCACCATATCCCACCACCCGGATCCGAGAAGAGGCAATTCCCCTTTCGATTAGATACTTACGTACGGCATTTGCCCTTCTTTCCGAGAGTTTCTGGTTGTATTGGTCCGAACCGATATAATCAGTATGCCCTTCAACGATGACGGGCGATGATGGATTTGCACTCAAGTAAGCCACCTGTTGATCCAGATCCGGAACGTAAATCTTCTTGATATTGTACTTGTCAAAATCAAAATGGACAATGGGTAGACGAATTTTTTCCGCAGTCTTTTTCTCTTTAACTGCAATCGGTTCTTTTTCTACCGCCGGTAAATTGACAACGATATTTTTTACCCTGGATGTG
>PNOB01000102.1 GCA_013824585.1 Desulfobacterium sp.
GGTTTCATCTTTCAAAGCAAATTTTTCTATGCTTTCGGAGTAAGGGAACCATTCAAATATTTATGAATAATACTTGAGATAAATGTTTGATAAGGGATTCCTTCTTCAATAGCTTTTATTTGAATTTGATGGTAGTCCTTTTCACTCAGACGGAGATTGATTCGTTTATTTTTTTTTAGAGTATTTCGAGCCGCCATAATGGCTTTTTCTTTTTCCTGTTTTATATTTTTTACAGGTTTCCATTCGCCCTTCTCAATTGATTCCATCAATTCTTTTTCTTCTTTATCAATCGGATCAAATATTTTCGTGTTTATTTTTTTCATAATTCCCCCTTTAGGCTATAGCGCATTGTATATTTTCGACTTGGGAAGGCTGTTTTTAAAAAAATCTCATTATCTTTTTCCACAAAAGGTACAATAACAGCATACCCCTCAATTTCCAGGACATAAATTTTTTGATTGGGTTGTGTTGGGTTTTCTTCGATATCGAGGATATGCCCTGACTCGATTAAAAAGGCAATCTGCGCAAAGGAAATCCCGCGCTTAGCCTTCAAAACTTTATTTTTGTCAAGAATCCAATTGAAATATTTCATGTTGTCAATTTAAGCCGATGTCTGCCTTTTGTCAATATTGGTTCAGACTTTGAAATATAATGCAAGATGTTGTATTGAAATATAAAAACGCAAAGTGCCCCTATTACACCATTACCTGTTCAAACGAAACAGGAACAGGTTCAAGTTGAGCGGAATGAATGATTTTATAGCGGAGTCGTTCACTGTCTGAATGGATTAGGGGCTGTTTTTTCCTTACGAGCCCTGTCCATGAGTTTGAACGACGCAGTCTTAAAATTATTCATGGAGCGGAATTACATGCCGGTCATAAAGTTGACCTCAATGAAATTACGATTCACCTTAAAAAGCAATACGGGCAACCACAAGGAATACGGGCAACCACAAGGGTTGCCCCTACAGGTGCAAAAACGATCAACTGAGAGAATAGGGCCCCCTGAACACTTTAATATTTATCTAAATAATTTTGAATGGAAAGAGTCGATTTTTGAATTGGCTTATTATTTAGGTGGTTACCAACACGTTTAAACGTTTTATTATTTTCACTTGGCATGATCATGTGTTGAGTGTAATAAGTGTTTTTAGACCGTCTGCAAAACGTCTGTATTTTGGGTTGAATTGGGATGTTTTTGGACATTTTTTGAAAATAAAAAAGGGATATCGAAAAAGTGATAACGATTCGATATCCCTTGAAACTTCATGGAGCCGACGCGCGGGATCGAACCGCGGGCCTGCTGATTACGAATCAGCTGCTCTACCATCTGAGCTACGTCGGCCTAACGGTAGTCCATTTACAGTGATGAATGTGCAAAATCAAGAGAAAAAAGTAATCCCGTCATTTATCGATCCGTATTTCCGCTCCGGACATGGAATTGAGTATTCCGGTATATCCGGTTCAGAACGGGCCTACCTGGTTGCAAAGCTGTATCAGCAGGTTAAAAAAACCATTGTTGTCATTCTTCCCACTCCGGGTGATGCGGAAAAATTTCTGGTGGATCTGCAATTTTTTCTTCAACTGGATGAAAACAGCCTGTTGATGTTTTCGGCATACAATATTCAGCCTTTTAAGCTGCTTTCCTATCACAATGAAATTGCATCCTCGAGAATGAATGTCCTGTACCGCATGATACAGACAGACCAGCCTCTGATCATCGTTACCACCGTGAGTGCGGTTTTACACCGGCTGATTCCCAGAAGGGAATTAATTGACTTTTCCGAACTTGTCATGGTGAATGAAGCCCTGGACCGGGACAATCTTGTCAGCAAGATGATTGCAGGCGGATATGTCCGTACCACCATTGTGGAAGAACCTGGTGATTTTGCTGTGCGGGGCGGGATCATGGATATTTTTTCACCCATGTATTCTGAACCGCTGCGGATAGAGCTGTTTGGGGATACTGTGGACTCCATCCGCTTTTTTTCAGCAGCCAATCAAAGGAAGGTGAAAGCCGTTTCAGAAGCAATCATCCTTCCGGCCAGGGAGGCTGTTCTTCGAAAAGAAAACCTGAATCAGATCATCAACCGGATTCGAAAACAGGCTGCGGAACTTCATTTGCCGGTTACCCAGAGCCGGGAAATCATTGACCGTATCCGGGAGGAAGGGGTGTTTCCCGGCATTGAAAGCCTTTTGCCGCTGGTCTATGAGGAGCCCGGGTCGTTTTTTGATTATGTTCCGGATCAAAGCCGGTTTGTCCTGATTGAGCCCCAGG
Organism: Desulfobacterium sp.; assembly: GCA_013824585.1. Lineage (GTDB taxonomy): Bacteria > Desulfobacterota > Desulfobacteria > Desulfobacterales > SURF-7 > QZKS01. The sequence goes on from PNOB01000102.1 coordinate 2,278, forward strand.
ACCTGGCTATCAGCGCTCAGTCTGTTGATGTTCAGATTCATGAAAATTTTGAAATAGCCAAAGAGGAAAAGCGAATACGGGTAGAACCGGAAAAGATGATTCTCCAATGGTCGGATGTTTCCCGGCAGATTGCATCCACCCATCCGGTTTATATGAAAACGCTGTTGGTTGCAGGTTTGGAAAATGCGGATCCTGTGGATCTGGTTCCATTGAATATTGAGCATAATTCCGCTGTTATCGGGGCATTGAGAACCCCCCTGGATAAAGACCGGTTGCTGTCGCCCCTGACAGACTGGATCATTACATGTAAGAAAAATGGTTGTACTGTTCTCATCATCTGTAATGGAAAACCACAGGCGGATCGTCTTCAGGCTTTGCTGAAGCCATATGATATTTCTCCTTCTGTTCTTGAAGGTATACCGGATCTGCAACGCGGCAAGGGCCTGGTATACATCTGTCTTGGCCGGCTTTCCTCCGGATTTGTGTGGCAGGAGGAGTCCCTTGCGATTATTACCGAGGATGAGATCTTCGGCAAAAAACTTCATCGTCGGAAAAAAAGAGGGCAGACAGCCAGAGCCGAGCTGCTGGCCCTGGAAGATTTGAAAAAAGGGGATCTTGTCGTACATGTGGATCATGGCATCGGTCAATATCAGGGTCTTTCCAAACTGAATCTGAACGGTGTCACCAATGATTTTCTGCTGGTACTCTACAAGGATGAAGACAAGCTGTACCTTCCGGTAGACCGGATGAACATGGTGAAAAAATATATCGGCGTGAATGATGTGCTTCCGATTCTGGATAAAATGGGGGGGAAATCGTGGATCAAGGCCAAGGGCAAAGCCAGGAAAGAGGTTGAGAAGATTGCCGGAGAACTCCTGAAACTCTATTCTGCAAGACGGGTAAAACAGGGCCACGCCTTTGGCGCAGCAGACAGTTACTTCAAGGATTTTGAAGCAGCCTTTCCCTATGAAGAGACCACAGACCAGATGAACACCATTGACGAGGTGCTGAGCGACATGGAGTCCACCACACCCATGGACAGGCTGGTATGCGGGGATGTGGGGTATGGAAAGACCGAGGTGGCTTTGCGTGCTTCTTTTAAAGCCATCAGTGACAGCAAACAGGTTGCGGTTCTGGTTCCGACAACCGTTCTTGCGGAGCAGCACTATAAAACCTTTCACCAGCGATTTGAACGATATCCTGTCCAGATTGCCTGCCTGAATCGGTTCCGCTCCCCAAAGGAACAGCGGGCCATTGTCGATGACATGAAATCCGGAGCCATTGACATTGTGATCGGGACCCACAGGATGCTTCAGAAGGATATTGAATTCAAGGATCTGGGCCTGATTGTGCTGGATGAGGAGCAGCGGTTTGGGGTCAAGCACAAGGAAAAGCTGAAAAAGCTCCGTACAACCGTGGATGTGCTGGCACTTACCGCAACACCCATTCCACGAACGCTCCACATGTCCCTGATGGGGATGCGGGATATCAGCATCATCTCCACCCCGCCGGAAGAGCGGCATGCCATCATTACCTATATTTCCGAATTCGATCATGGGGTCATCACCGATGCCATCCAGAAGGAGATCAATCGAGGAGGCCAGGTATTTTTCATCCATAACAATATCCATTCCATCAACAAGATGGCAGACCTGGTTCGGAAACTGGTGCCGGAAGCAAAGATCGGTGTTGCCCATGGCCGTCTTTCCGAGGATGAACTTGAGAAAATCATGATCAGTTTTGTGAATCATGAGATGGATGTCCTGGTATGTACAACCATTGTCGAGTCCGGCCTGGATATTCCGGCTGCCAATACTATTATCATTAATAGGGCGGACCGGTTCGGTCTTGCACAGATTTATCAGCTTCGCGGCCGTGTAGGGCGTGCGGATGAACAGGCCTATGCCTATCTGTTTATCCCGGCGGAAACCGGTCTTGGAAAAGATGCGCAAAAACGGCTGAAGGTTCTGATGGAGCACAGCGATCTGGGATCCGGTTTTCAGATTGCCATGAGCGATCTTCAGATCCGGGGCGGCGGGTCTGCCTTAGGTGTTTCCCAGTCCGGGCATATTGCCGCAGTGGGGTATGATATGTTTTTGCAGCTTATGGAGAACGCTGTAGCTGAGCTGAAAGGCGAACCCATAACCGATGCGCTGGAACCGGAAATCAATATCCCCATGTCCGCGTTTATTCCGGAATCGTATGTTCCGGATATTGATCAGAGGCTTTCGGTCTATCGCCGTCTGGCAAGAATGACGGAAATTACGGAAATTTCGGCCATTAAGGAAGAGATGCTTGATCGATACGGTGTTCTCCCGGATGAGGCTACAAACCTGTTGTTAAAGATCATGCTCAAGGTTCTTTCTGTAAAGGGAGGGGTGAAACGGCTGGATATTACCGGGAGAAATCTGTCGCTGCAATTTTCAGAAATACACCAGAAACATCCATTTGGATTGGTGGATATGGTCACAGCCAGTCCGAAAAAATTTCAATTTGCCGTGGATCATACATTAAAAGTGAAACTGACCCAATCAGGGATTCAGGGCGCTGTTATCGAGATCAAAAACATCTTGAAAGAAATTGCGATGCATGTTAACCGCTGAATGCTTCAGAGATTGAACTTCTTTTTTATAGAAATCATCAAGTTTGCTTTTTTAGGCTGTGATATGGATATCGAAAAACAAAACCGGTTGATATTCTATATATTGATTCTTTTATTCTTTTTAACAATTTCCGGGTGTTCAAACCCTGGAACAGTTATAGAGGATGAGGCTCTCATTCAGGTGCAAGATCAGGTGATGACCTCACTGGATTTTGCCAAAGCCCTGGAATTTTCAAGCACTGCCTATCCCCATAATGCGATTCAGGACAAAGGGTTATTAAAAACAATTCGATTACGCCTGATGGATCAGCTTGTTGAGGAGATGATTCTGGTACAAAAGGCCAGTGAACTTCATATTGTGGTTTCGGAACCGGAGATCCAGGAAGCGGTTGATGAGATTAAAAAGGATTACCCGGATGATCAATTCAGGGAAACATTTCTTGAAAATGCAGTTTCCTTTGAAACCTGGAAAAGCCGACTGAAAATACGGATTCTCATGGAAAAGGTTATCCGTTCTGAGCTTGAGGACAAAATTAAGATTACCAAAGAAGATATTTCCGGGTATTATAAAGAACATGATCCGGACGGCACACTGGAAACAGAAGCTGTTACCGGAGAATCTGAAATGAATGAGATGATTGTGAAGAGTATCCGGAGAAAAAAATCAGAAGAAAATTATAAAGACTGGATAAAGAATCTTCGAAAAGAGTATAAGATTGAAATTAACAAGAAATTGTGGGAAAAAATCCTTGAATCATAAAAAAAGGAACTGAGGAATAAATGAAATTTTTTCAAAAAATTGGATGGGTTGCCGTATGCATCGGCCTATTTTTACATACCGCAATACCCCTGTCCATAGCTAAAACAGGGGATGAAGTTGTTGTGGATCGAATTGTCGCGATTGTAAATGATGATATTGTAACACTATCAGAATTGAACGAAATACTGGATCCATATGCTGAAAAAATCCGTACATACGGGTATCCTCCTGAAAAGGAAAAAGAGATGCTTTTCAATGCCCGGGAAGAGATTGTGAATCAGCTTATCGAGAAGACACTGGCAGATCAGGAGATCGAGAAAGCAGAGATCGTTGTGAACGAGAGTGAGATTGACAGCGCTGTGGAGCGGATTAAAAAGAAAAACTATTGGACAGACGAGGAGTTGAGGGAAAACCTGGCCAATGACGGGCTCACTCTGGAAAACTATCGCCAACGAATGAAAAAACAGATCCAGCGGGCCCGGCTCCTGGATTACAAGGTGAAATCAAAAATCATCGTAACCAACGAGGATATCGGTAAGTATTATCAGGAACATCCGGAAAAATACTCCGGTATTGTCAAATACCATCTTCGAAATATCATTTTAAAACAGCCCTCCATTTCTGGTGGTGAGGAGGAAGGTGCGGTTCTGAATCGAATGAAAACAATTCAGGAACGGCTTAAACAAGGGGAATCCTTTGAAATGCTTGCCAGGCTGTACTCTGAATCCACCCTTGCAGAAGGGGGTGGAGATCTTGGTTTGTTCCAGCTCAAGGACCTTTCCGATTCAATCCAAAATGCAGTGAAAGATCTGAAGGCAGGTCAAATTACAGATATTTTACAGACCGATAAAGGGTATCAGATTTTTTTTATTGAAAATATTGTCACTATTCCAGGTAAAACACTGAAAGAGGCTTCCCCTGAAATTGAAGAGGAACTGTATAACGAAATGCTGGACAATGCTTTAAAATCATGGATTGATGATTTAAAAAAAGATTCGCATATCAAAAAAATATTATAACCGGGTAAATGATTTGAAACAGAGATCAGCAGAAACTATAATCGCAAATATTGATTTGCCATCTTTCGGCAGCTACCTGAAAAATACACGGCTTGAGAAAGGAATTCGTCTTGAGGAGGTTTCTGCGGCAACAAAGATATCCATGCATGTGCTTTCCCTGATTGAGAAAGAAGATTATGCACAACTGCCTAGCCCGGCTGTTGTAAGAGGTTTTTTACGATTGTATGCGGATTGTATCTGCGTAGACAAGGACATGGTGATCAATTTATACAGGGAAAATCTTGAAGAAAATGCCATTGCATCCTCTGGCAGGGGCAGGATCGGTAATCGGCTGAATTTCTGGTTCCGGCTTTTCCTTTTTTTGGGTCTTCTCACAGGTGTTGTTGCCGCTGCCTATTATATATCGGGTGTAACAGTTCAGGATCCGTTGAGCGCACCGGAAATATCAAAAGGCAATATGGATTCAGCGGGGAAAGCAGCAGATACGAAAATGGCTGAAAAGGTTGAATTCCCGCCCATAGAAGAAGAGCATCCTCCTGAAAAGCATAAATTGTTAATCCAGGCGACCGATGATTCCTGGATAAAACTGATTATTGATGGGAAAATGCCGGAGGAATATACCCTGTCTTCAGGGGATCGGCTGGAGCTGGAAGCCTTAAACAATTTTAATATTTTAATCGGCAATGCCAATGGCATTAAATTAACCCTGGATGAAAAACCGGTCCCGATCTCTGGAAAAAAAGGGCAGATGTTAACATTGAAACTTCCGTAAAATGGATATCTTCAAACTAGGTGTGTAGCAGATGTCCGACTTTTCAGCCCGTGCGATAATACTTCGGCGCATTGATCATGGGGATTATGATCTGATTGTTACCCTGATGACAAAGGAGTATGGAAAGCTTTCTCTGATTGCAAAAAATGCAAAAAAAAGTATTAAACGTTTTTCCGGGGTTCTTGAACTGTTTTCGGCCCTTGATATTATCGGGAAAAAAGGACGTGGAAAACTTCCGATTTTAATGGAAGCAAGTCTTGTTCAACCCTATACCGGGATTCGATGCGATATTTTAAAAACCGCATATGCGAGTTACTTTGCAGAAGTTGTAAACATCTGGGTAGAAGAAGGTAAACCGCAGAAGAGTCTGTATTCTCTCCTGGAGTACGTCTTTCATCTTCTGGATCAGAATGCTCTTTCCGGAGAAGAGCTGAGTATTATTTTCCAGATGCGTTTCCTGGCACTTTCCGGTCTGTCTCCAAACCTTGTGGAATGCGGTAAGTGCCGGACTACCCTGGAACAGTTTGATGACAACAGGATTTATATTGATTTTTCAAAAGGGGGGATTCTGTGTCAAAACTGCATAACTTCCATCCAGGAAAAGAGGCTGCTTTCCGCAGGGACTGTGAAGCAACTGCTGTGGGTCAATAACAGCGACTTGAAAAAGGCGGAACGAATTCGTTTCACCCCCCATGCTATTATGGAGGGGCTGGATTTTCTGGAAAAATTTGTTTTTTTTCAGATGGGAAAAGAACCGAGAAGTCTGAAGTTTCTGAGAAACATTCGAATGACCATTTAATGGGCGGCTGTCCAGCGATCGGATCAGATCAATACAACTACGGATAGATCAACACGGATGATAAATTGCCGATGAACAACAAACTGCAAAAAATTCTGGAAAGAAAACCGATTGAAGCCATTGCGCCTTGCCGGATTGATTTGGGCGGAACACTGGACATCCGGACCTTTCACCTTCCGCTGAGACACCTGTCTCCCTGTACGTTTAATATTGCGTTGGATATGAATACGCATGTCATATTGCTCCCCTATCAGAATGACAGGATCCGGATATCCTCCAGGGGTTTTCCGGATGCTGAGTTTCCGGCAGACGAGGCGCCTTTTGATCACCCCATGGGGCTGATGTTTGCTATTGCCACATATTTCAGGGCCAGCGGGGTGCATATCCGGATACATTCATCATCCCCGCCTAGAAGTGCGTTAGGTGGGTCATCTGCAGCAGCAGTGGCTCTTGTTGCAGCATTTTCATCGATATTGCAGGATCAGAAAAACGATCCGTTGTCCAGATCTGACACGGCAATCCTGGCGCATGCCATTGAAGAAAGTGTCGCCGGTGTTCCGTGCGGGTTTCAGGACCAGCTTGCAGCCGTGTACGGAGGTATCAATGCCTGGCATTGGCCTTGTCAGATTACGGAGCCTCTTTTCCGGAAAGAACCGGTTATTCCGGAACAGGAATATAAACAGTTTCGCAAGCATTTTATTGTGGCCTATTGTGGTGTCCCGCACGTATCGGCCGATATCAACGGCAGGTGGGTCAAACAGTTTCTTGCCGGAAAGTGCAGGCAGGAATGGCGCGAAATTATTTCATGCACGAAAAATTTTATTGATTCACTCAGAGAACATAATTATAAAGGTGCATCCGAATTTATGCAAAAGGAAACATCGATCCGGATGAAAATGACCCCGGATGTTCTGGATGATATGGGGAAGAAGCTGGCGGATGAAGCAGCCCGGAATCAATGTGGAGCCAGATTCACCGGAGCCGGTGGCGGGGGTTGTGTCTGGGCATTTGGAGAACAGGGTGATATTGAAAAACTGGAATCCGTCTGGCAGGAGATTCTGTTGGACCGGGAGGATGCTTTTCTGCTGGATACAGCCATCAACTCAACAGGATTGGTGGTGAACAGATAGCGTTATTTATTTTGTAAAAAGGATAATCAACATGTATTTTCAGGATGTCATACTTACATTGCAGAAATTTTGGGCCAAAAAGGGGTGTGTGCTGGTTCAACCCTTTGATTCGGAGGTTGGAGCCGGAACATTTCATCCAACCACACTTCTCAGGGCTCTTGGACCGGAACCGTGGAATGTTGCTTATGTCCAGCCATCCAGGCGTCCTACGGACGGGAGGTATGGCGAGAATCCGAATCGGCTCCAGCATTATTACCAGTTTCAGGTCATCTTGAAACCATCTCCTGAAAATATCCAGACACTTTATCTTCAGAGCTTGAAAGCCATTGGCGTGGATTCGCTTGAACATGATATCCGTTTTGTTGAAGACGACTGGGAATCCCCCACACTGGGTGCTTCCGGTCTGGGATGGGAGGTCTGGCTTGATGGAATGGAAATCACTCAATTTACCTATTTTCAGCAGGCAGGCAGTATCGAGCTCCATCCCATATCTGTGGAGATTACCTATGGCCTCGAAAGGATCACCATGTATCTGCAAGGGGTTGATAATGTGTATGACCTGAAGTGGAATAAGGATATCAACTATGGCGATGTTCACCACCAACAGGAGGTGGAAGGGTCCACCTATAATTTTGAGATCGCGGATGTGGATATGCTGCATGATTTTTTTAAGAAGTATGAAGCAGAAGCGCTTCGGATCATTGAGAAGGGATTGGTTCTGCCGGCTTACGAATACTGTTTGAAATGCTCGCATAGTTTTAACCTTCTGGATGCCAGAGGCGCTATCAGTGTTACGGAGAGAACCGGATTTATCGGGCGTATCCGGAATATCGCAAGGGCATGCGCAGAAGGATATCTGAAGCAGCGTGAGAACATGGGATTTCCACTTATAAAGAAAATATGAAGTGATTGTAGTCAGTGATCATCCTGAAAGCATTTTGGCTTGGTCGGATTCCAGTACCAGACAGTCGCAAGCCGATGAAGAATAGAGGATATTATGGAAAAATTGCTACTTGAGATCGGAACAGAAGAGATACCGGCAGGATATATTGAGCCTGCTTTGAAGGCATTATCTGCCGCACTGTTAAAAAAAATGGATGATGCCCGTATTTCTCACGGAAATGCAAAGACTTATGGGACTCCCAGAAGACTCGCCATTGAAGTGTCGGATGTGGCGGAAAAACAGGAGCCCGTAACCAGTGAGGTTATGGGGCCTCCGGAACGTGTCGGATTTGACGAAACCGGTAAACCGACTGTTGCAGCGGTTAAATTTGCTGAGAAAGTGGGCATTCCGGTTTCATCCATCAGGGTCTCCGAAACCCAGAAGGGGCGTTACCTCGTGGCCGTAAAAACGGAAAAAGGCCTTGCCACAAAAACAATATTAAAATCGATCCTGCCGGAAGTGATTGATACGCTGCCTTTTCCCAAATCCATGAAGTGGTCGGATATGAACATCCTGTTTGCCAGACCGATCCAGACAGTTCTCGCATTATTGGGAAAAGAAGTAGTATCCTTTTCCATTGAAAGACTCAAGAGCGGCCGGTGTGCAATGGGGCATCCGTTTATGGCACCGGGAAAAATTACAATTGAATTTCCGGACCAGTATGTTGAAGCCCTTGAGGCTGTCTTTGTCTTTGCAGATATTGAGAAAAGAAAACAATTGATATTGAAGACCGTTGCATCTGTTGCTGAAGGTCTGGGAGGCCGTGTGCAACCGGATGAGGACCTGACCGATATCGTTACCAATCTGGTTGAATACCCGGTTCCGATCGCCGGTTCCTTTGATACAAAATTTCTTGAGTTGCCCAAAGAGGTTTTAATCATGGCTATGAGGGAACATCAGAAATATTTTGCCGTTGTGGATGACAGGAATCAGTTGAAGCCTAATTTTATTGCTGTCAACAATACCCGGGCTAAGGATATGAGCCTTGTGGCAAAAGGACATGAACGTGTGTTGAGAGCGCGGCTTGAAGATGCCATGTTTTTCTATCGGGCAGATCTGAAAACAGATTTGGATCAACTGGTGGATAAGTTAAAGGGAGTGCTTTTTCAGGCAAAGCTGGGTTCTGTATATGAGAAGATAAAGCGGGTACAGAAACTGGGAGAGTTCCTGGTTGAAAAGTCAGGCCAGGATGAGTCGGTAAAACTAAGTGTATCAAGGGCGGCATGGCTGTGCAAGGCAGATCTGGTCAGTCGCATGGTTGTCGAATTTCCGAAGCTCCAGGGGATCATGGGAAGGGTATATGCAAAGCTGGCCGGTGAAAGCGATCCTGTAGTAACGGCCATCGAGGAGCATTACCGTCCGGTTTACTCCGGTGCACCATTGCCGGAAACAAAGGTTGGATCTCTTCTGGCCATTGCCGACAAGCTGGATTCGATTTGCGGGTGTTTTCATGCTGGTTTAATCCCTACGGGGGCATCGGATCCATATGCACTTCGCCGACAGGGAATTGGAATTATACAGATCATTCAGAAGATGAATTTCACTTTTTCTCTAAAAGAGGTTATTGAAAAAAGTGTCAGCCTTTTTGGGGGAGCGGATATTTTGAAAATCCAGGAGACTGCCGGACAGATTTATTCCTTTCTGCAGGATCGGATATCTCATATGCTTGCTGATGAGGGGTTTCAAAAAGACGTGATCGCTGCGGTAATTTCGGTTTCTGTTGACAATATTCCGGACTTACGAAAACGGGTCAAAGCGCTTGAAAGCATGAAGAACAAGCCGGATTTCGAACCCCTTGCCATCGCCTTTAAACGGGCTGTGAATATTTTAAAAAAAGCAGACAGCTTTCAGGGAGGCGAAGTATCGGTATCTCTTTTTGAGGAGAGTTGTGAATCTGACTTATACAACGCCTGCAAGAGTGTTCGACAAAAGGTTGCAGTGTGTCTTGCGGAAGGAAATTTTGACAGGGCTTTGATAGAAATTTCGGGATTGCGTGATGTTGTAGATGCATTTTTTGACGGGGTTATGGTGATGGCGGAGAATCCGGATGTGAAAAATAACCGGTTGGCCTTGTTGTCAGAAATTGCGGTCTTATTTAAGGATATTGCTGATTTTTCCAGAATCTCTGTGTAGTTCTGTGATATTGTTTGGGCTCCGGGAAAACCGGGTAATTCAAATTTATTTTTTCAAGGAGAAGGATATGCCTTTTGATCCAGATCAGGATAAAAAGTTAAAAGAATGGAAATGTGAAGAAACCGGATTGATGGTTTCCATCAATCAGTATGGGAATGCACAGCCCAAGGTTCAGATCGGTCCCAGGATGCTGAAGAAAAAAGATGGAACCGATCGGGCTCCTTCAAAAGCAGGCCGATTGAATCTTGAAGATATGGAATTCCTTTATGGCATTATCGATGAAGTCAAGGAAGAACTTGAAAATCGGATAAAG
>PNOB01000103.1 GCA_013824585.1 Desulfobacterium sp.
TTGGGTTTGAAAATGACAAAAGAGATCAAAAAACAACATCAGCAAAAACTGGCAGAACTCCTGGAACAGAGACGCAGATTGCTTTCCATGCCCGCGGAAAAGGCTTTGGATGCGATTCTGGAATCTCCGGATGCTTTGCCGCTGGTACACTCTTTTTCCGGTGAAGATTTTTATTTTTTGATCCATGACATCGGTCTTGATGATGCACTGCCCCTTCTTTCCATGGCATCTTCATCCCAGTGGGAGTATATCCTGGATGTGGAAGCATGGCAAAGGGACAGAATCACGCTGCAGCCCATACTCAAGTGGTTTGATCTTTTATTGAAGGCAGATGCAGACCGTTTTATCCAGTGGGTGCAGAAAGAAAAACTTGAATTGTTTGAGTTTTGTCTTTTTAAAACCATCGAAGTCCGGGTACGGGAGCATGATGAAGATCCTGATGATTTTGGGGATGGTTTTTCTACGCTGGACGGAATGTTTTATCTCCGGTTCGTGAATCCTGTTGTTGATGATTCGCCGGAAACGGATTTTATTCCGGAAAAAGAGGAGATCCTTCTTTCCCTGCTGAAAAAGCTGGCGGATGCAGATCATGTTATGTATCAGAAAATTCTTTTTGAATTCGCAAGCATACTGCCGGCGGAGACCGAGGAAGAGATCTACCGGCTGAGAAACGTCAGAATGGCTGAGAAAGGGTTTCTTCCTTTTGAAGAGGCAATCGGGATCTATCAGCCGCTCCATGGGTCGACTGAAAGTACCATGCAGAAAAGAATGACCCGGCTCCGGACTTCCCAGAAAAGTACCATACCTCAGTCTTTATATCCGGTTTCAGTGATTGGCGGGGAGGATCTGTTTTCCAGAACAATGAATCAGATTGACGCAAGAGGTCTGTTTTCAGCGCTTGAATCTGAATTTGCCGTTCTCTGTAACACGATTATAGCAGCTGATCAGAAAACCATTCGGGAAAAGGGGGAATTGGCCGGGATTGTCGCAAAAGCCTGCGGATATACCAGCATTGGGCTTCAAAAGCTTTCAGACAATATGGAAAAACCGCATATTGAATCTTTGATATCCTTGATTTCAGAATACCCGCTTTCCTATATTTTTAAAACAGGCTATGGTCTGATTCTTGAGTTGAAATGGCGTACCGACCGATGGCTGAAAAAAAGCTGGTTTCAGGAGAACCGATTGTCTCTGGGATTCTGGGGCGAAGAATGGCTTGGAATACTGGGTGGTCTTCTTCTGAAAAAGCCCCTTTATTTTGATAATTATGAGACCGGGAAAATGTATCGCGAGTTTACATCCATGACCGATATACAAAAAACTGAGGAAGCCGTGTCCGGGATTATCCGTTTTGATACGTTACTTTCTGTATTGAATATTTCATTAGAACCACTTTCCCCATATTTTGTTACCTATAAAAATCTGTTGTTAACTTTATGGGCAAGGGTTCAGCTCGGACTGGACAGCAAGCTGCTGCCAATTGAGCTGGATCCGTTCCGGTTTTTTTTTCAAACTATGTTTGAAGAATCTTCGGAAAACAAGGAAAAAGGTACGCAAATGGGTGAACCGTCGAAAAAGAGGATTTCAGCCCATGCAAAAACAACATTCGTCAATTGGGTTTCAGCAAAGACCGGATGGATGGATACTGAAATAACCGACCGGTATGGTTCGATTTTTGATAAATTATTCCAGGAAATTGAAAATGAATATGGCAGCGTATCTGCAAAAGATCTTGACCCGAGATATGTTCGTCTGTTTTTACTGCAACAGGAAAAAGAAGAGTAAGAGCAGCTTTCCATACTTTTGCTTTGCGCATCATTCCGCTAACCATTGCCATGAGAGGTAACCATGAGATTTAATGACTCCAACGATGATGATTCATTGGATGAAAACAAGGATGATAACTATTTTGACGGAATCGAACAATCATCTTTTATCAAAAAACGGTCTGGTCTCAAACTTTCAAGTATTAAGGGTATGCCGGTGCTGTTATATCTGACAGTGGGGGTTGTTCTTATTGCTCTGGTCGGTCTTTTTGCAGTAAAATCAGATCAATCTTTTGATCCTGAGGATCTATCGGCAATGAATGATCGACTCAAGCAGATGGAGGATCGTTTTATTGATCAGGGGGAACTGGAAAAAAAAATCGCCGGTCTTGAAGGTCAGGTGGAAAGGATCGACCGATTGGAAAAACAGTTCAATACCCTTGAGTCCAATCTTGCGGTCAGAATACAGAAAATAAACAGTCCGGTTCAGGCACCGAAACAGCAGATTGCAAAGAGTGAACAGAAAAGCGGATCCATAACTCAGACAACAGCAGTAAAAGAGAAGAAACAGGTTTCTTCCGAAAATTCATCCAATTACCATCTGGTTCAACCAGGAGATACACTGTACAGTATCATCCGCAAATACAATCTGAGTGATAAAGAATTGAAACAACTGAACCCTTCTCTTCCAGAAAGCGGGACGGTTTACCTGGGACAGAAGTTGCGGATTAAAAATCGGTAATAGGTTCGATTTTCTTGGGGATTTTTAGTTTTAAGTTGTTTGTCTGAGTGAACTATGTTATCAATAAGCAAACAGAAATCAGCATCTATTATCTTTTATGGAACCTGGTTTATTTTATCTATAACAAATTGGGAAGAAAGCGTAAAAAGTTAAAAAAATTCATACTGAAATTACAGAGAATCGATTTTTGAGCCAATTTCAAAACGATTAAAAAGCATCACACCGGCGAGAGCCGATGTCCAGAAAAGAACTGAAAATACTGGATAGCGCTACGCTTCACTGCGTGTCCGGCTTTCGCCGGAACTACAACAACAGACTTTTGAAATTGGCTCTTTTGAGTAAAATATTTATCGAGAATTTGGAGGGTATCGGGAATGTCGGATTCTTCATCAGCATTCATGAAATTGAGAGAAGATGAAAGAGAGATCAGAAAAACACTGATCATGGAAGCAGCTCTGAAGCTTTTTGAGACAAAGCTGTTCCATGAAATCGGCATGAGAGACATTGCAAAAGAAGCCGGAGTGTCTGCAGCCACAATTTATCGGTATTTCCCGAGCCGGGATGACCTTTTTATTGAAGCACTCATCCAGGATGTGAACAATATAGAGAAACAACTGGAGCAGGATGTAGCAGCAGGCCGCACCACGATTGAAGAACTGGCGGTTGCTGTTGTTGATTACTTGATTGATAATGAAGCCACATTTCAGATGATGTGTCATTTCATGATCCGTGGAGGAATCAATCCCCGTGTAATGAACAAATTCAATGCAGTACAAATCTATTTTTTGAACATGTATGATGAGATCCTCAAAAAAGCTGGTCTGACGGATAATGCAAAATACTTTACGCACGCCTTTTTTGCCTCATTGACAGGTGTGGTGATGACTTTTCGAAATTTTCCGAGTAAAGACAGGGAGGAAAAGAGAAGACACATGCATACCCTTGCCTTATTGATCATGAAGGATGGTTTGATACTTGATTCCTTGCAAAAAGGCACCTTACAATCAAAGGGAGCGCAATAATGAATGACAAATCCACATTTATGCGGATGCGGGAAGATGAGCGCGAGATCCGAAAAACATTGATTATCAACGCAGCGATGATTCTCTTTGAACGGATGCCCTTTCATGATATTGGAATGCGTGATATTGCCGCTGAAGCAGGGGTTTCAGCAGCATCCATTTATCGTTATTTTCCGGGCCGGGATGATCTGTTTGCGGAAGCGCTTATCCGGGATATTATCATTGTGGAGCAGCGTTTTGAAAAAAGAATGGAGGATCAGAGCGCATCCATCGAAGAATTTGCCGTTGAGGTCAGTGACTACCTTATTGATAATGAGCCGACCTATCAGATGATGAGTTATTTCATGACCAAAAATGATATAGAGCCTCAGATTGCCAGCCGTTTCAACACGGTTTCCCGGTATTTCCTGGATTTGCTGGATCAGGTTCTTATGCGAGCCGGTGCGAGCAAAGATAAGGTACAGATCTATTCTCAGGCGTTTTTTTCTTCTTTGACCGGAATCATCATGGTTTTTCGCAACTATCCGGGACGGAGCCGGGAAGAAAAACGGAGGATGATCCACAAACTTGCACTTTTGATCGCCGCTGTTTTCCGAAATGGAATGGATCACCAAGGTTCGTCATCCGCAGGAAGCTGAACAGGATGGTGCGGCTCAGCTTCGGAATGGGTTGAAACGGATTTTTGTCAAGGCGGGCATTCTGCGCACACGGATCGAAAAACCTCTGTTGAAAGATATCGGTCTCCCCGGTCAGGCAACAGCACAACAATTGTTGAACCCCTTGGTTCGTCTTTGGCCGCTTCCATTGCACCCCATAAGGCGGCCCCGCTGCTGATTCCGCAAAAGATTCCCTCACGCAAGGCAAGGTCCCGAACCGTATTGAAGGCTTTGTCATCATCACATATGATCTTTCTGTCCAGGAGTTCCGGCCGGTATATTTTGGGAACAATGGCCTCTTTCATATTTTTTAATCCCTGAATTCTATGATTGAGGCCTGGCTCGATTCCAAGTACTTTTGTTCTTGGATTGTGATCCCGGAAGTATCGGGAACAACCCATGAGCGTTCCTGTGGTGCCCATTCCAGCAACAAAAAGATCTACATTGCCATCGGTATCCCGTATGATTTCTGGGGCAGTGGTCTGGTAATGAGATTCCCAATTGGCATCATTGTCGAATTGATTCGGCATGTAGTATTGATCGCCATATTTTTCCATGATCGCATGTGCGCGGGCAATAGCGCCATCGGTTTTGTCACAGCCGGGAGTCAATTCAAGCTCGGCGCCCATTGCAAGCAGGGTAGACCTTCTTTCGATACTGACACAGGCAGGCATGGTCAGCTTGATCCGGTATCCCATTGCAGCAGCGATCATGGCCATTCCAATACCGGTATTTCCGGAAGTCGGTTCCAGAATGATCTGATTGGGTTTCAGCTTGCCGGAATCCATTGCTTTTTTGATCATGAAGTAGGCGGGTCTGTCTTTGACCGAACCTCCAGGATTTGAGCCTTCAATTTTGGCCATGATGCGCACACCGGTTTTATCTGAATCCCACATGCGTACAACCTCAACAAGGGGTGTATTTCCTATTGCATCGACAATGCTCATTTTTTTCCTTTTTTGTATAAATATCGGAATATAAAATCCAAAATACTTTCTGTCCCCAAGTATCATGAGGATATGTCCGGAATCAAGAAAGATTTGCCGGATCTCTGTTTTTCGGATATAGGGAATCCACAAGCAACTTTTTCCATGGAGAAAATTTTATTCATTGTTTGAAGGGACAGAAGGAAAGTCCATATGAGTGAAAAATCCTATATCATTATTGTTCAGTGTCATATCGTCAAGGAAAGGTGTTCTGGATATTTTTGTGAAAAAGCGTTTTTTGAACGAAGTTACGGGTTTTCCATCTATCCATCCGATCAACCCATCCGGATGTTGAATATGACCTGCGGCGGATGCTGTGGAAGGGCAGTTCATCGAAAGCTGTCTGATTTTTTAAATTCCATTCAGAAAAAAGAAAAGATTACCAGAGAGAAGATTGTTGTTCATCTTTCCTCCTGTATTGTGAAAGATAATTTTCATGGGCCAAAATGTCCCCACCTGGACTATCTGAAGGAGATGATAGCTGGAAAACACGGTCTGGATATTGTTGAAGGGACAAGAATCAGCAAGCTGTCATCGTCCAGACGTGAACAGGGGATCTATCAGAAAGAGTAAAACCGGTTCGGGTCATTATGAATTTCAGCGGTTGAATGTAATTGGAATCCAGGGTTATGAACAATCCGATATCGAGGCTGGAAGCCTCTCCCACAAAAGAACGAAGTCTTCAAAGGAACCTTATTACAGGTTGTCATGAAAACAGGAGAACAATGCCATGAAAAAGATGGGAGACATGCTTTTGCAGGAAAGCCCGTTTTCCGAAATCGTGATGGGAAATACAGCCCTGGTCCGAGCGATGGTGGAAGCAGGAACACGGGTGGTAACATCCTATCCAGGGTCGCCTACTCCGGAAATTGCCGCTGCAATCCGCTCGATTCCTTCTTCCAGAAGACCTTTTTATTTTGAATTTTCCACCAATGAAAAAGTGGCGACTGAGGTTGCCTTTGGCGCAGCCATGAACGGGCATCTTTCCACTGTTTTTTTTAAAAGCGTAGGACTGAATGTTGCGTCCGATTCTCTTGTTCAGTTGAACCTGATGCCCATCACCGGCGGCATGGTGATTGTTCTGGGGGATGATCCAGGGGCGAACTCTTCCCAGAATGAGCAGGATAACCGGCATTTTGCCCATATGTCCTATACTCCGGTGTTTGAGCCGGCCAGCCCAGACGAAGTGTACTCCTTTTATCTGGAGGCTGCCAGGGTATCTAGGGAAAAGCAGATGCCGATTATCGTCCGGCTGACCACCCATGTATGCCATGCCAAGGAGCAGGTCTGGTTCAGCGAATGGAAACCAATTGTATATGATGCAACACCGCGTTTCAATGCTGCGGAAGGCCCGTTCATTCCGATCACGTCCATGGTTTTTCCCAAAAAAAGGAGAGCCCTTGAAAACCTTTCGGCCATTGAAAAGTATTCAGACAGTTCTTTTTTAAACCGGCGGGTGGATCATCAGAACAATCGTTACGGGATCATTACCGCCGGACTGCCCTTTCTGTCTCTTCTGGATGTTCTTGAAAAAGCCAGTAAACAACCGGATATCCTGAAACTTGCCGTGGTTCATCCTCTTTCCCGAAAGTTGGTAAAAGAGTTTCTGGAGACACACAAACAGGTCCTGATTCTGGAGGAACTGGACAATATTCTGGAAAAGGAAATCAAGCAGATTGCTTTCGAGGAAAAGATCAAAGCAAGGATTTTCGGGAAAATGGATGCAGAGGACTGGATCGGAGAATACACACCGGATAAGGTTTTTCATATCATGAAAAAGATCTGGCCCAAACTACTGCCGAAACGACCGGAGAAAAAACATCCAATGCAGGAAGCCCCGCCGCGGCCCGCCCAGATGTGTCCAGGGTGCGGACATCGTGCAGCCTTTCATGCAATCCGCAAAGCAATCTCAGAACAGGATATCAAGGTTGCGGATATCGGATGTCATACCCTTGGGTATCTTCCTCCTTACCGGATGGGGGATATACTTCTTTGCATGGGTGCTTCCACAGGGATCGGTTCCGGGATGTCTCTGTTTAACGACACCAGAAAGGTGATCGCTTTTCTGGGAGATTCCACCTTCTTTCATGCAGGACTGCCCGGGATCATCAATGCAATGTTCAATAAGCATAATCTGACCCTGATCATCATGGAAAACGGAACAACCGCCATGACAGGACATCAGAGTCATGCAGCATCCGGAGAAAATTTTAATGAGCCGGTGGATGCCATACCCATTCAAAAGGTGCTGGAGGGTTTGGGCATTCAACAGATCCACGAGACCGATACCTACCAGATGGCGAGGCTGACTGAACTTGTTAAACAGGCCATGGATGAACCTGGGTTGAGTGTAGTGATTGCAAAGCACCCCTGCATGCTGAAACAGATGAGGGGAAAACGAGGTCAAACCGGATTTCAGATAATGCCGGTGAAAATCCAGCAGGATGACTGCACCCGTTCATATGAGTGCGTTGAGAAGTTCGGCTGCCCCAGTTTCATCAAAAACAGGAATGGAAGTGTCACCATTAATCCGGATCTGTGTATTGGTGATGGTTCCTGTATCCGGGTGTGTCCTTCCACGGCAATCCATATTCAAAAAAGGGATCAGAAATGAAAAATTTCAATATCTATCTCATTGGCGTCGGCGGACAGGGGATTGGCCTGCTGAGTGAAATCCTGTTACGAGCTGTGGATAAAGCCGGATACCCGGTAAAAGGAGTCGATACCCACGGCCTGGCTCAGAGAGGGGGGATCGTTGCTTCCCAGATCCGGATGGGAGAGAAGGTGCATTCACCGCTGATACCCGAAGGGGAGGCGGATCTTCTGGTGGCTCTGGAAAGACATGAAGCCCTTCGGGGGATGAATATGGCCCTGAAAGATGGCGGTACCCTTGTTTACTACAATGCGGTATGGCAGCCGCTTGATGTACGGTTGGGATTGAGTGATGAAATCAGGGAGGAAGTGATTCAGCAGGAATGCCGGAAAAGAAAAATCACAGAGATAAAGGTGTTTCATCATAATCTTTCCGATGCCCGTATGCAGAATATCGCTTTGCTGAGAGCCATTCATCAAAACAGACTGATTCCGGAATTGACTGCAGCACATTACAAGACTTCCATGGAAGATCTCATGGAAGGAGAAATGCTGAAAAAGAATCTGGATTTTTTTCAATCCAAAATCGATTCTGCTGCATGAATTTCTGTGGGAAAGGAAAAAGAGCATGATTCGACAATGCACGGAAAATGATATTCCGGAAATCTATGAAATTATCAATGATTCTGCCCAGGCATATCGAGGGGTAATCCCCGAAGACCGCTGGCATGATCCATATATGAGCCAGGAAAAATTATCTCTTGAAATCCAGGATGGCATTATATTCTGGGGGGATGAGCAGAACAGCCGGCTTACGGGCATTATGGGGATTCAGGATAAGGGAGAGGTTACCCTGATCCGTCATGCCTATGTTCGAACCAGAATCCGGAACCAGGGAGTCGGAACCAGACTGCTGCGTCATCTGGAAATTCTGACAAAAAATCCGATACTGATCGGAACTTGGGCAGATGCTGTCTGGGCGGTCTCTTTTTATCAGAAAAGCGGTTATCAACTGGTGACCCGGGAGGAGAAGAACAGGCTGTTGAAACAATACTGGAACATTCCGGAGCGGCAGGTAGAAACCTCTGTTGTGCTGGCAGATCAAAAATGGATCAGCCTGCATTCTAACGCTTTAGGATAGCAACAGGGCCTGCTTATGAATACTGCCAATCCGGAAAAAGAGATCAATCAAGCCCTGGAGATATTGTACCAGGATGAGCATCTGATTGCTGTCAACAAACCAGCCGGACTCCTGGTGCATCGCAGTCCGGTTGATCGGAGAGAAAAGAAAGTTGTAGTTCAGATCCTCCGCAATCAGATCCAGAAGCGTGTGTATCCAATCCATCGGCTGGATCGCCCCACATCCGGTATCCTGCTGTTTGCCCTCTCCCCTGAAATTGCACGAAAGGCATCTATCCTGTTTCAGTCCGGAAAAGCGAAAAAACGATATATTGCCGTGGTTCGCGGCCATATTCCCGAATCCGGCATGATCGATTATCCGGTAAAAGAGGTGAAAGACCGGTATATTCCGTTTCAGGATCAGGACACCCGGAACAGCTATCCTGCTGTAACAAATTACAAACGCCTTTCAGCAATCGAGCTTCCTGTTGAAGTGGACCAATATCCATCCACCCGATATTCCCTGGTGGAACTGATTCCCCAAACCGGAAGGCGGCATCAGCTTCGATATCATATGAAGCACATCTCTCACCCCATTATCGGAGATACACGATACGGACAGACACCCCACAATCAATTTTTCCGAAAACAGTTTCAGTGCAATCAATTGCTGTTATGCGCAAAAGAATTAACCCTGCCTCATCCGGAAACCAGTGAGGAAGTCAGAATTGTCGCGCCGTTTTCTCATGTGTTTCATAAAATTTTAATGGAGTTTCAATGGGATCGCATGGTATCTTTTGAGTGAAGGTGACTGGATTTTTTGTTTTTTGGGATCTTGTTTATCAGTCTGGTTTTATTGAGAGTCATTGTTGTGTCTGGGGGAAACAATAATTTTGGGTTGCACCGATTATCACATCTGCTATAACGTACAAAAATCTTTTCAAAGCACGGATTATCTCAAGAAAACGCAATCAAAGAGATAGTGGCGATGGATCAAAAGGGGTTTTCCTTGCTTCTGTATTGGACCGCAGAAGCTGAAAAATTAAATGCACTGATGGAATTTCATATCGCCCTGAAAATGTAGAAGCTGCCGGCAGGCGTTTTGATCGTGTGGTTTCTTGCACCCAAGCTCGGGATCTTACTGTGATCCATAAGCCGGAAACCAGAGTGTGCAAGGAATGTGATTTGAATGCGTTTTGCAGCGCGGAGGAGTGTTTGGAAATTTATGACCCCCTGATCTTCTAAAGATTCTTGGATATAAGATGCGAACCGGAAATTTTAAAAAGGCACTTTCCGGTTTACTTGACCGGAGTTTTCTTGAAATGACAAACCCGCAAACGCCAAGAGCGAAAAGCCAGCGATATCGGGTCACCAGGAAAGGTCTCGAAATGGTCGAGAAAAGTCGGAAAAGAAAGGCAAAGGGCAAATGAATCTGAAGCAGTCCATGCTGACCTCCGCGGACCGGGACACCCTCAAAGCCGTGGTCGAAACCAGGAAAAAAAATCATAGCTTTGTTGTTTTTTAAACCGCAAAGCAGACTATGAAAAAATTTCATAAGGAGTCCATATCCATGTCGAAGAAACATACCAATGCCAATCATCCTGAACAGGAGCAGGCCGCTGCCAAAGGCGATGTACGGTTTTTTGAGCTGGCCTACCTGGAGGCGGAAATACATAAGCCGGATGTCCATATCTCTCTGAAAAAGAAAGGCGAGTTAAGCGTGCAGGTCACGTTCAAGGATTTCGTGATCCCCAACACCGAGCTGATCCCTGACGAGGTGCGTAGCAAAGTCAAGAAGTGGTCAGATTCTTTCGATTACTGGGCCGTGGATTGGGATTTCCGGAACGACAGCTCCCAGGCCTTTGATGCGGAGGTCAAATAGCCATGACAAAAAAGCCGGTCAGACGACCCTCCGCAACAATTGATCAGGATGATAAGCTGCTAATCGATCTGCGAAAGCTGATCGTTGACGCTCGTTATAAAGTCGCTCAGACGGTCAATGCGGAGCTTACCATACTGTATTGGCATATTGGACGCCGCATTCGGAAAGATATCCTCAAAAAAAAGCGTGCGGCATATGGAGATGAGATTTTGCAGACACTGTCTGCAAAATTAACGGCGGAGTTTGGTCGTGGTTTCTCACATCGAAATTTGGCTTCAATGGCGCGTTTTGCTGAGATGTTCCCGGATGTCAGGATTGTTTCCGCTCTGCGGCGGCAGGTAAGCTGGAGCCATTTCATCCAGATTATCTACCTGGATGACCCCCTGAAAAGAGATTTTTATACCGAAATGTGCAGGATTGAAAGATGGAGTACTCGCACTCTTGAGAAAAAAATTCAATCCATGCTTTTTGAGCGCACGGCTTTATCTCACAAACCGGAAAAGCTGGCTGAACAGGAATTGAAAAAACTGCGCGAAGAGGACAAACTTACCCCGGATCTGGTTTTTCGTGATCCCTACCTTCTGGATTTTCTTGGTCTCAGGGATACCTACGCCGAGAAGGATCTGGAGGTGGCTATTTTACGCGAAATGGAAGCCTTTATCCTTGAGCTTGGTGTGGGTTTTGCCTTTTTGGAACGACAGAAGCGCATTACGGTCGATGGCGTGGATCATTATCTTGACTTGCTGTTTTACCATCGACATTTGAACCGACTGGTTGCTATTGAACTGAAGATCGGCAATTTTCAAGCAGGTGACAAGGGACAGATGGAATTATATCTGGGGTGGCTGAACCGTTATGAAAGAAAACCAAATGAGGAGTCACCCCTTGGTCTGATTCTGTGTGCCGGAAAACGGCATGAAACAGTAGAACTGCTCGATCTTGAAAAAAGCAGAATAAAGGTATCGTCTTACTGGACCGAAGCGCTGCCCAAGGCTGAGCTGGAGCGCAAGCTCCATGAGGCGGTTTTGACGGCACGCCGGAATTTTGAAAACCGTCTGAGCCGCAAACCACTTCTTGAAGAAGGAAAGGACTGATCATGCCCCGCTTGGAAATTGCATATGATGAAGACCTGGCCTGGAGTCAATCGCTGCTGGCCATTCATCGCGTTTTGCCCCGAGGACTTTCGCTCTGGCTTGATCTTTCCGCCACCCCCAAAGATCAGATCGGTATGTTCTTCCCCTGGACAGTCTGTGATTATCCCCTGGCCCAGGCCGTGGAAGATCGGATTGTCAAAGCGCCACTGATCGTCACCAAAGAGGACGACTCCAAACAACCGACTGATGACCCCGACGACGTTACCAAGGAGAACGTGGCGGAGAAATACGGTTATTGGTTGCGTGCTGCTGTGCAAAGATGGAGAGGCCACTATAAGGTTTATCAGAAACTCGGACAGAAGCCGGTTCTTTTCATCATGGCTGAGAAAAATGTTTATGCCGATGCATTGGGAACCACGGAACAGGGTGATTCCGGGACACAATTTCTAAAGCCCAGTGGCACTACATCAGGATTAACCAGAAGGATGTCAACTTGGTAAAGGCTGGGTTACTTGCCTCTTTATTTACCACGAAAGAAATTTGGACATAAGAGGATCATTTGAAGGGGTAAGGAAGAAAAGCAGATGAATACCAATCAAAAATCAGGGAAGCTGGGCAAGGCAGGCGTGGTGATTGCCCTGATCGTTTTAATGACATTTGTAACCGGTTGCGGAATCTCCCGGAAATTAAACCGTATCTGGATGTTCAGTTCACTCTTTGATGAACCGGAGATTGTCGAAAATTTCCGGAGCCTGCCCGAGTACTGCCCGTATCATCTGGTAAAAAAGGGAGAAAAGGAATATCGGTTTGCAGAGGCGCGCAGACCGTTGCCGGAGACGTTTGTATTCAACAATCAAACCT
>PNOB01000104.1 GCA_013824585.1 Desulfobacterium sp.
CCGCCCAATACCCGGCCAATGGAAGTGTGTATTTTGAATCATCGTTATCCAATATATTTTTTACATAGACGGATATGTCCAGGGTTTTCCAGTATACATCCTTGAACAAAAGGGCCGTATCCACAAAATGCTCTGGACCGAGTGTCTCATAGGTTGTTGAATTGTCCGGAACCTGGCCTGTCATCCAGTGCCATCCCCGGTAATGAAGATTCGCCATAATATTTTGAGTAAAACTCAAATCGATCCCAAGATTCCACATCTGGTGAGGGAAATGAAGCAATGTTCGATCATCGGCAAACAGGAACTGACCTTCAAAACTGTAATCTACCCCACTTGCCGAACCTTCCAGCTTGTCGATCTTTGATCGAAGTACCCGGGAATAATTCCCATACCAGGTCACCATTTTATGAAGTTTATGGCGTACATCCCATTCCAAACCATTGGTCACAATATTATTTGAATTTACATAGAAAAGAATATGGTCAACACCATCGACGGTAACAGGATACCCATAGTAATTGAAAGCATTTTTTAAGATCGTATGATATCCGGTAACACTTGTATGGATATTTTTTGTAGAATAAATAAGTTGAAGATCATGAGAATCCACCTCTTCTGATTCTGATACACCCATACACGGGGTTGGTGCCGTTACCCATTCTCCTTGAGAATTGACATAAAAAGAATCAATAAGTGGCTTTTGACCCAGAAAACTTTTTGCAACCGGCGGTCTTACATATCCTGTGTTATAAAGATATTTTGTGGTCCAATTCTGACCGATCCCCAAAATCGACGCAAACCTGGGCAGCACTTTTGTTTTGTCTTCGCGTAAATCATTATGATCTAAACGCAGACCAAAAATTAAGTTCAGATTTTGAAACACACTCCAGTTGTCTTCTATATAGGCAGCCATGGTTACATCCCGATCCTCTGGAATCACCAACGGTACAACCTCCATTGTCGTCCCGGTTGTATCTTCAGGCAAAGGATATTGTAGACTCTGATAAATGGGATCTACCTCGGTTTGAACCATGCTTACTCCGGAAAGCACCTGATGTCTGCTCATCACTCTAGCCCGCAGCATGCTTTCAAAACCCAAACGTGTCTCTCTGCTGTAGTAAGATTCTTCCAGCTTGGTTAAACCGGATGTAACAACCGGATTTGCCTGGCCTTGCCATCGTTCCATCATATCTGTGAAGATTCTGGTTTCAAGGGAACTGTTTTTATAAAAGTCTTTTTTATGTCCAAGGTCGATATAATAATGCTTTTTACGATTATATTCTGCTGGAAGTGGTGTGTTGATATCAAACCAATTGGGCGTTGAATCCAGTCTGGAATCAAGGAGATCTGAGGCTCTTGCGGTAAAAGTGAATTGGCGTTGTTTCATTTTTCCATAAAGCTCCCACGAATCCTTAATCTCATCCATCGGACCTAATTTAAAAAAGTTCTCATGCGGGCGAAATCCATTCTCAGGGTAACCATCCGATTTTGCGCTTGTAAAAGAAAGCATCACATCATGATCATCATCCTCTTTGTTTCCATACAATATATTGGCATATCGATATCCGTCCTCGGTTGCACCATCAACTGTAGTCTGTAATCCATTGATGTCTCCACCATCCTTGGTAATGATATGAATGATTCCAAGAGCTGCATCACTGCCCCATAGCGTTGATCCAGGCCCCCGGACAATCTCGACCCGTTTTACATGGGAAATCAACGGAAAAATAAAATAATCATCAGGCCCTTTATCAACAATACTATTCATATTATGGCCGTCAATTAAAAGAAGAAACGGCTCATTCTCACCTGCGACAATTCCCCGTGTTCCAATTAATGGATTTGCTATGTTTCGCGTAGGCATAAATCCGACAGTTCGCTCTAACAGCTCATTGACATTACGGATTCCTTGGCGCTTGATGTCTTCTGACGTATATACGGTAATCACTGATGGCGCATTTAATATGGATTGTTCATTTTTAGAGGCTGTGAGAACAACCCCTTCTGCCTGAAGCCACTCAATCTCATCTTCAATGCCACTATCTGCCTTTCTTGAATTCGGAATACCTTTCTCTATACAATAGGCTGTAAGGCTGGTGAAAAATATGATCGATAATACAAGGAGAAGACCTTTGCTCAGTTTTATCATAACCACCTTCCAAATAAATTGTGTATATAAATTCATTGCTTTGCAAGCTAAGAAAAAGTAGACACTGTGTCAAGGAAGAAATAAAAACCAAGCTATTTGTGTATGAATAATTTGAAGAAGTTTATCGGTAGGAAAACAGACAGCTCTCAGGAGAGCTGTCTGTTTTAATTCAATCAAGGTGTTATCTGGCAAGAATAATATCCGGATTGGCCTGCCCCAGTTCACTCGGATATTTTTGAATCGTTGTTTTCAATGCATCTGCCACTTTTGCAATAGCTTCATCTGACATACCATGCTTTATTCGGATGACCTCTACAGGCAGTCCATCTTTTCCAATAACATTCTGGTTGCGAACAGGAACCACGTAAATACCATAGTCTTCTCCCATTCTATCTGCGCCTTTATGGTTAATATTTACCATATCAAACATTCCAGATCTATTTTTCATCCAATTCCAGGAGAGAGCTTGTGATAATTTGTTTCTGGAATCTCTGACAATCTCCACAAAGGTCCGGTTGTCTTTTTCATGTGCCTCTCGAAGAGATATATCATTGGCCATTTCGGTTAAATGCGACCAGGTATCCGGCATTGCAAGAAAAGAATTTCGGTTTTCTGTAACAAGGTGACTAAATATTTCAGCTCGTTGAACTCCAGTTCCCAGGAAAAGATGATGAAAAGCAAGCCTGGATGCATATTTATCTTTTTTACCGCGGGAACTCTGAATACCATGTGGAGCCCCGATCTTTTTTAATATCCTGTAAATTTCATCCTCTTGATCAAAATCCGGATCAAAATTCGGATATGCAATATCATGCTCACTGTAAAACTGTTTATCCACGAGAATCTGAACAATATTCTCATTATCCTCTTTTGTTCTTCTGGTTCCGATAAAATTGTTGCCAGTACTCATATCAAACAGAAACATGGTGGTTTTGGAATCAACCATCTCCGCTGCCTTTTGGAATGATTTAAAATCAAACTCTCCATTTTCATTCATATACCGATATCGAACAATTTTTAAATTATCAAAGGTTGCAGCATAGGCTCCATAGAAATTTGTTCCCATAACAATGGTATTAATAGAAGGAAGATCCAGAGAATTACGAACAGAATTGAGTACCGGAATCGTCAAATGTTTATATCCGCTTGCCATTCCAATGGTTTGATATGAAATGGTCTTTTCCGCGTCATACGCCCCTTTGCCATATATGTCTTCTCCATCAAATTGAATGGCCACTTGAAGTGCGGGTGCAACCGGTGTTCCATATGCTGCTGGATTTTTGGTCAGATCATCACCAAACTGTTGGTCTCTGTATCTTTCAAGGGCTCTTTGCTGTGCAATAAACACAGCAGGGGAATGAAATATTTTACCTTTTGTATTTTTATATACTTCACACTCTTTTCGGGTATATCCTTTTGCCTCAGCCTCTTCTACAGAATCATACCAGGAGTTACTTTTCCTATGGTATACTCTGACTCGGTCTTTATCATTAAAAACCATCCCCTGAGCCAAAGACACTTTTTCCGGTCTTGCGTCCGAATTATATAATGCTTGTCTTGCAGCAATGGGGTTTTGAGGTTTTTTTTGAACTTTCTTCCCGTTATTTATCCACAAACTGGCTGAAAAACTTTGGGCATTTTCACATAGCTTATTTAGATCTATCATTTTACTATCCTATATAATTAAAATGTTCTAAAAGTTGATTGTTGGCTTTTAGAGTTTTTTCCGGCCGTCAATTATTTTCTGCTATATAATTAAAATCGTGTCCGTGTCAATATGGATAAAAATGTCTCTTTTGCTATTTTCATGATATACAGTATACTTGGTTGCATACATTTGTTTTTTGACTTTTTTTCGCATAACCTATTTATTTCCTTGACACAATCAGCAAATCAACGTATTGGAGTATACGTTTTCGCGAACATCCAATACGTTTCAGCAGATTCAGATCGACTGAAATGGCTTAAGGGGGAAATTTGTCTAAGCAACATCCTGAATGCCCGCTCTATGCTCACACAAACTGCAAGGAGTTGGATAATGAAAAAATCTGTGCAATCGTTCGGAAAGATAAGATCTGTTTAAAAAAAAAGAATAAAAACAACAAGCAAAAAATAGAAGAACCCCCCTGTTATACAACTTCTTCATGAAGACATTCTACATATCTTGTAAAATCTGTTTTACAACATTACCATCTGCAGATGAACCAAAATGGGACATAATCGATTTCATAGCTTGCATCTTGTTCTTGAATTCCGAAAAATCAATATTCCGATGAATCCAATCCAATATTTCATCCCTGGAGGCCAGCTTCGGCAGATAGGTTTCAAGTATTTGAATAAATGCAGAGTCTTCTGAAATATTTTTTGCCGCCAGCATTTCCTTTTCAGAATTGATCAATTTTCTTAAAATCCGGATAGCCTCTTCATCACTCAACTCCTTCTTATCATTTCTACCAAACTCCCCCAATGCAACCCGAATAGCATTTTTCCTTTCTTCATCCTTGTTCTTCATTGCCGATACAAGGTCTGCTTTTATTTGAGCCTGAATTGTCATCATTTGTCTCCTCAGCCTAATGTTACAATGATATACAAATACATACTTTTTTTATGGAAAATATCAAGAAAGCAATCCATCTATCGAGCTTACATTTGAAAGAAATGTAAAATAAAAAACCGTCATTATGTCATCCACATAATGACGGTTACCCCCTTTAAATGGCGGAGAGACCGGGATTCGAACCCGGGGTGCAGAGTTACCCGCACACTCGCTTAGCAGGCGAGCGCCTTCAGCCGACTCGGCCATCTCTCCAAAAAAAAGAGCGGAGGGAGTAGGATTCGAACCCACGGAGCTTTGACACTCAACGGTTTTCAAGACCGCCGCCTTCAACCACTCGGCCATCCCTCCACATAACACGAATCGTTTTATTAGCATTTAGAAAATTTCAGGTCAATCTTTTTTGTGCAATAACACCCTTTTTAAAAGCTGTATCAAACTAAAGAATTTCGAATTACTATTGCAAAAAATAATAAACTCCTTATAATAGTCCGCTCGAATGTAAATTTTTTTAATCCAGAGGATAAATCATGAAACAAAAATATAGTATCTTACTTGGTGAAAATGAGAATGAACTTATCATAAAAGAATCCGGAGAGTTGGACAAAGGTATATTTTCAATTGTGTTTGAAGAAAAATATAACCGAGAGACAATAAAGGCTGCTTGTGAAAAAGATAAAGCCACTTTAATTTCAACATTTAGAACGTCTGGATTCTATCCGGTCAATGCCTGTGCTGAATTAATTGCAGACGGCATCAGGGATTTTTTTAAATCGGATTGCATCGAAACCAAAGAAATTTCTTTTAATGACGTTAGTATGTTAAAAGATGTTTTTATTGAAAATCTTTTGGATGAGGTTGATGCCAATCCGGTGGAACTTGATAAACTGTTAGAAGATGAAACCAGTATCGAGGATGACAGCATACTTGAAGATGATGAAATAAATCCAATCGCATCTTCCCCTTCTTCAATTAAAATTGCAGATGACGATGGTATACAAGCAGACGATGACATTTAGGATATCAAAATGTTTTAAACAACCCTTTATTTTTCATAATCTTAAGAAATGATTTGTGTACCTATAAAACCACCCGAATGCTGGGTGGTTTTGTTTTGTATGTATGTAAAACTGACTTGAAAATTATAAATCTCTATGAATTTATCTGAATAAAAAGACTAAACTGTATGAAAAACAAAATTCAAAATCTGACACAAAGGGCAACAGAAAATGCATATAAAAATGGTTTATTCCCATTTTCTGATTTTCCAGAGATTGAGGTCGAGGAACCAAAAAATAATGCCCAAGGAGACTATTCCACAAACATTGCTATGAAAATGGCCAAGATTCAAAAAATGGCTCCTCATAAAATTGCTGAAGCCATTGTCTCTGCTATAGAGGATCCGGAAAAAATTCTGGAAAAATGTGAAATAGCAGGACCAGGCTTCATCAATTTCTTTATCCGTAATGAATCCTGGTATCCATTTTTAAAAAATATTCATGAAAAAGGAAAAGCCTATGGTTCATCCAATATCGGTCTATGCAAAAAGCTTCAGGTCGAATTTGTTAGCGCTAATCCCACTGGCCCTCTTCATGTAGGGCATGGCCGAGGTGCAGCAGTTGGCGATAGTGTGGCAAACATCCTTTCCTTCTGTGGATATGACGTACAAAGAGAGTACTATATCAATGATTCAGGTCGTCAAATTCGAACCCTGGGCCTTTCTGTGTTTCTGCGATATCAAGAGCTTTTTGGTGAACCAGTGGCCTTTCCGGAAGATTGTTATCAGGGTGACTATATCAGAGATATTGCCATCGCGTTGCAGAAGAACCATGGCCGTGAACTGTTGTTTCAAAAAAAAGAAGAGGCTATTGACCGTTGTGCGAAATATGCTGCGGAAATCATACTGGATGGAATCAAAACTGATTTGATCGATTTTCATGTTACCTTCGACAAATGGTATAGTGAACAAAGCTTGTTTGATTCAAAGAAAGTGGAGACTATTATAAGAGAATTTAAGGATAAAAAAATCATTTATGAAAAAGATGGGGCAAATTGGTTCAAAACCAGTGACTATGGTGATGAAAAAGATCGTGTTGTCATTCGGGAGAATGGCCTGACAACCTATTTTGCCGCTGATATTGCTTATCATAAAGATAAATTTCTGAGAGGTTTTAACCGGGTAATCGATGTCTGGGGTGCAGATCATCACGGTTATATACCAAGGATAGCTGCCTCTGTTGAGGCTTCTGGCTACAAAAAAGATCAATTTCATGTGATCCTCGTGCAACTTGTCAATCTCCTTAGGGGAGGGGAACCGGTTGCCATGTCTACACGATCCGGAGAATTCGTTACATTAAAAGAGGTCGTTGATGAGGTCGGGAGTGATGCCGCCCGTTTTATCTTTCTTACCCGTCATTATGAAAGTCCTCTGGATTTCGATCTGGAGCTTGCTGCAAAAAAAACAAACGAAAACCCAGTTTATTATGTTCAATATGTGCATGCCCGTATCTCAAGCATCGGAAGAAAAGCAGCAGAGGAAAAAAAGATCAACGTTATGGATTGGGATGAAAACGTCATTCATTTGCTTCAGGAACCGGAAGAGATTCAACTGATCCAACAAATGGTCAAATATCCGGAGACGGTAAACTCAAGTGCAGAAACACTGGAGCCCCACCGAATCACATTTTATTTAATGAATCTTGCATCTTCATTTCATGCATACTACAACAAGCACAAGGTGCTATCGGAAAATAAAGATCTGACAGAGGCCAGGCTATATCTTATTGTTGCAGTAAAAATTGTGATCCAAAGCGGTTTGGCACTTCTTGGCGTTTCCGCACCGGACAAAATGTGATTTACAGCTCATGGAAAAAAACGATTCAACATCGCAGGACACACCATGTAAGGATGAGCAACTGGTTCAATTACCCAGAAAACGAGCCATGGGATGGGTTGTAATATTTTGCTTCACTTCCGCATGGATTTTTTTATTGGGTATTCTGGTCGGAAGGGGGATGTCTCCAGTAAAATTTGACATGGATAATCTTCAGAAAGAGTTAACCGCCTTGAAGATTGCTCTGATCAAAAAAGAGCAACAATTGACAAAAAAAGATACCAATATCCTGGCTGATAAACCTGATTTTGAATTTCATGAGAATCTAAAAAAACCAAAGCCGGATACAACTGTGAGCTTTCAGGATGTAGCCACAGAGCCGGTCGAACCCACTCAGAAAAGCATACCTTCCCATAAGACACAAAATGTTACCAAAAAAAAACAGCTTTTAGAAAAACCTGAGAAGCCCCCTCTCAACAAACCGATTGCACTTCCGGAAGACACTGATTCAGCGGAAAAACAATTCACAATTCAGATCTCTTCTTTGAAAGATCCCAAAGTGGCTGATCAGATGGTAACCTCATTGCGAAAACAAGGCTTCCCGGCCTATCAAACTACGGTGACCATATCGAAAAATAACACCTGGTACCGGGTTCGTGCCGGACACTTTAACAGCAAGGAAGAGTCACAGGCCATGATGACAAAACTAAAACAAGAATATAAAGAAGTAATTCTAATAAAAAATTAATTTTTTTCGCGTTGTATCAATCAAAGCGATCAGAAGAACCCATCAATAAAATTAAACATGTTCCAGGATAGGAGTTGGTATGAAAATTACAAAAAATGAAATTATTCATGTGGCCAATCTTGCAAGACTTGAAATTGATGAGGCCTCCCTGGATAAAGTAACGGAACAGATCGGTCGAATTCTTGAATATGTTGACACACTGAACCAGGTCGACACAAAAAATATTCAAGGAACCTCTCATGCGATTACCCTGACCAATGCATTCCGAGAGGATATTATCAAAGACCATCTTACAAATAATCAGGCGCTTTCCAATGCTCCTGAAAAAGAAAATGGTGCTTTTGTTGTACCAAAAATTGTGGGCCGATGAAAAGAGAAACGAAAATGAAACTGTATGCATTAACCATTCACGAAGCACATGATCTGTTAAAGTCCAGGCAGATATCCTCAACCGAACTGACCAGGGCTGTATTGGATCATATTGAAAAAATAGATGATAAAATCGGTGCGTATCTATCGGTTTTTGAAGAAAATGCCATGATTCAGGCCCGGGAAGCGGATCATATGATCGCCAGAAATGAGATCCAACCCCTCACCGGTATCCCGCTATCGATAAAAGACTTGATCTGTACCAAAGGACTCCCAACAACATGTGCCTCAAAAATTCTTGAAAATTTTATTCCGCCATATGATGCAACCGTAATGTCAAAGCTCAAAAATGCGGGTGCTGTTACACTTGGCAAGGTAAACATGGACGAGTTTGCCATGGGCTCATCTACTGAAAATTCTGGAATGCACATTACCCGAAATCCATGGGATATTACAAGAATCCCTGGCGGATCAAGTGGTGGTTCAGCAGCATCTGTGGCTGCTGACATGTGTATCGGTTCCCTGGGATCCGATACAGGCGGGTCTATAAGGCAGCCCGCATCCCACTGTAGTGTTGTCGGAATGAAACCCACTTACGGCAGGGTATCCCGGTATGGTCTTGTGGCGTTTGCATCATCTCTTGATCAGATCGGTCCACTTACCAAGGATGTGACAGATTGCGCCCTTCTCATGAATGTGATTTCAGGGTATGATCCACATGACTCAACCTCTGTACCAAAAGATGTCCCTGACTTTCGAAGATCACTAGAAAAAGGATTGAAAGGTCTGAAAATCGGATTGCCAAAAGAGTATTATATGACAGAGGGTCTGGATCCGGATGTTTCTGCTACCATTGACAATGCCGCCAATACAATGAAAGATCTTGGCGCGGAATTTGTTGAGGTTTCTCTTCCTCATACGAAATATGCCGTAGCTGTCTATTATGTGATTGCCCCTTGTGAGGCCAGTTCCAACCTGGCAAGGTATGATGGGGTTAGATATGGATTTCGGGATAAGGATCCGAAAGATTTGATGCAGATGTATCGCAGCACCAAATCAAAAGGATTTGGCCCGGAAGTCCAGCGGCGGATTATTATCGGGACCTATGCTCTTTCTGCAGGATATTATGATGCATATTACGGAAAAGCATCCCAGGTCAGAACACTGATGATAGAAGATTTTAAAAATGCATTTCAAAAATGCGATGTGCTCCTATCTCCGGTTACTCCAAGTCCAGCCTTTAAAATCGGAGAAAAAACAGATGACCCGTTAAATATGTATTTATCTGATATTTTTACATTATCTGCAAATCTTGCCGGTGTGCCAGGAATTTCCATACCTTGTGGTTTTTCGAAAAACAATCTGCCTATTGGTCTGCAACTGATGGGCAGCCATTTTAATGAAGAAATGCTTATCAAGGTTGCCTATAATTTTGAACAAGCCACTATGTTTCATAAGAAAAAACCGTCACTATAAGTAAGGATGTATTTTATGAGTATTGTACCTGAAGGAGAAGCACTGCGTAATGCAATTAAATGGATCTCGGAAGAACATGAATGTCGCCCGGATGAAAAAATGAATACACTGATTAATAAAGCGTGCGTTCGATTTGACCTGTCACCCAGTGATAGTGAGTTTATCATCCGCTTTTACAAAAAAGGAAGTGCTTCTCAAGAATAATAAAAGAAAAAAACTGTGTCCAGAATTCAAATATTACCGGATATTCTGTCCAACAAAATTGCTGCCGGGGAAGTTGTTGAACGTCCGTCATCTGTCGTGAAAGAACTTCTTGAAAACTCAATTGATGCCAATAGCTCTCGAATCATTATTGATATTGAAAACGGTGGCCGTTCCTTAATCCGTATTTCAGACAATGGATCTGGAATGAATCGGGATGACGCAATGCTCTCCATTGAGCGGTATGCAACCAGTAAAATTCGTACGGATTCAGACCTGTATTCCATAAAAACACTTGGTTTTCGTGGAGAGGCTCTCCCCAGCATTGCATCTGTTTCTCAATTTTCACTCATCACTAGAGACGAATTTTCCGAAACCGGCACTCAAATTTTGATCGATGGTGGAAAAATCAAAAGTGTTACTGAAGTAGGCACTTCTGTTGGAACGATGATCGATGTAAAAAACCTGTTTTACAATACTCCTGCCAGACGAAAATTCTTAAAATCAACCAATGCAGAAATGGGACATATCGCAGATACACTGTCCGGGATTGCGCTGGGTCGTCCGGAAATCGGATTTCAACTTGTACACAATGGGAAAATGGTTAAGAAATGGCCTGTTTCAAGCAATCCTCTTGATCGGATTTCAGCTGTATTTGGACAGGATATCCGAGGGGGACTTCACAAAATTGAGTTGGAAACCGAAAACGCCTCTGTTTTTGGATGGATATCATCTCCTTCTATAACGCAAAGCACATCACAAAAGATCTATCTATATGTAAATGGTCGTTTCATACGAGACAGGGGTTTGCAACATGCCTTGTTCGAGGGCTACCAGGGAAGACTCATGAAGGGACGCTTTCCGATTGCTGTCCTTTTCATAAAGGTTCCATTTGAACAACTTGATGTAAACGTTCATCCTGCAAAGCATGAAATTCGATTCGCAGGTTATCGCTATGTACATGAAACTCTTAAAGCAGCTGTTTTTAAGGCGTGGAACATAATTGACCATATAAAGCCTGAACCAGTTTCGATTGAAATACCAACACACAACCATATCTCCAGAATCGATCGATCGTCAGCAGCATTGTTGTTTTCTCAGAATCGACATGAAGCAAAAGAAATTCCTTTTCAAGCCCCTTTTCAAAAAACAACCTTTACGTATGATGAACCATCTGAAAAAGAAACCATATCTGAAAAACAGAGTCTATACAGCGCATCCATAAATTCCACTGTTCAGGGAAAAAGCCGTCCCCAACAAGCCAATTATACCGATTATCCAGGAGCCCAAAAGGATCCTTATCTGTCAACTGGCATTCTTACTCCACTCAGGGTAATCGGCCAGCTTTATAACACTTACATTATCTGTGAGTCCGAAAATGAATTCATTTTATTTGACCAGCACGCGGCCCATGAACGAATTTTATTTGAACAGTTAAAAAGAAAAGCTCAAAAGTCAGGCTCGCCAGCCCAGAAATTACTGATACCTGAAATCATCGATTTTGGATATTCAGAAAGCGCCATACTGGAGAAGCTTTTACCTGGACTTTTGAGTTTCGGCCTTGAAATTGAACCGTTTGGTGGTAATACCTTTGCCGTCAAAGCGATTCCATCTTTGATATCAGACAAGGAAGTCAAACCATTTATTGTAGAAATGGTGGAAAAAATCAGTGATATTGGGTTTGCCGACGGAATTGAAAAAACTATAGATGATTGTTTGATCATGATGGCTTGTCATGGTGCGATACGGGCGAATCAGGCTCTGTCTGAAAAAGAGATGAAGGGGATTATTGATCAGCTTGCACTGTGTGAGAATCCTTCACACTGTCCCCATGGTCGACCCATCCGAATCAGCTGGCCTATATCTGAACTTGAAAAAAAATTTAAACGGATTCTGTAGATACCACTCCATTTGCGTAACAAAATTTCTCTCTTAAAAATAACAAACTATTACTGAACACATTATTGGCATTGACCTGAATCATCGGCCGTACTATTATTAATCGCATTCGATCAGGGGTAATTTTTGATCCATGTTTTCTTTTCATACCAGAATATTTCTGAATTCTATCATGCATAATAAGGCAGAATATTATGGAAATTTTCAGCAGAGATGGGATTGATTACAATATTGAAGACTGCTCGGTCATTGATATCTTTAATTATAACGAATTGATAGTGCTAAAAGTAATTCGGGAAATTTTACTTGAAGATCATTCATTGTGCAGATGTCCCATTTGCCTTGAAGATCTATTTGCACTGTCTATGAATTCCATTCCGCCGAGATATATTCAGATTACCAGCATAAAAAAATATGTGACCAGCGACAACTTTATTGATGAAAAAACAATTCGGAAAAAAGTATTGGAAGCATGGGAAAAAAT
>PNOB01000105.1 GCA_013824585.1 Desulfobacterium sp.
GGGTAAACACGGAAAGCATACCGGAAATTATTGATGGAGAGGATCTTCGCAGAATCTGCTTCACAATTGAGGAAGGAGCGCGATCCATTGTTACGGATTTGAAGGTTATCGGGAACCAATCTATTGCGGAGGATGAAATCCGAAAGCAGATTATAACCGATACGCAGGGACTGCTGACAACCGGTGAATTCAATAAACAGGTATTGGATGATGATATCCAGGGAGTGATTACTCTGTATTTGAGAAAGGGATACCCCGATGTGAAGGTTGATGAAGAAATTGTCTGGATCAAAAAACAGGATCACAAAGAAAAATATGCAGATATCCGATTGAGAATTCATGAGGGACAGAAAATTCTTATTTCATCCATAACGTTCAAGGGTTTGTCTGGCTTGTCAGAAGAGCTGGCTATGAAAATGCTTGTGATGAAACCCGGCGATCCATACAGAGACTATATGCTTGAAAACGATAGAAACAAGCTTTCGATGTATATCTCGGAAATGGGGTATCCTCATGTCAATATTCAGGGGAAAAAAGTCATCAACAGGCAAAAAGGGAAGGCTCATATTACCTATGAAATCTCTCAAGGG
Organism: Desulfobacterium sp.; assembly: GCA_013824585.1. Lineage (GTDB taxonomy): Bacteria > Desulfobacterota > Desulfobacteria > Desulfobacterales > SURF-7 > QZKS01. The sequence continues at coordinate 591 of PNOB01000105.1, forward strand.
ATTCACGTAAACACCGGAAAAGTTTTAACGGTTGGGAATTTCAGAACAAGGAAACAGGTTGTTGAAAAAGAATTTGCCCTTGAGGAAGGAAAACCGTTTTCAATGATGAAAATGATTGAAGGCCAACGAAATATTCAAAATATCAATGCGTTTAAGACAGCAAGGGTTAAACCGATCGGATTGAAAGAGGCAGCTGAGGAAGTCGATTTCCTGGTGGAGGTTGAGGAAAAAAAACCATACGCAGCACAAGCAAGTATGGGTTATGATACTTCCCGGCAGTTGTATCTGAAAACCCGTCTGAGTGACTTGAATCTTTTTGGATTGAATAAGGAAGCTTGGATTGGTCTCGAGATTAGCCAAATTGGCAACCATGGTGAACTGGGAATAGCAGAACCCCATTTGCTGGATACCCGTATTTCAGCAGTTACAAACCTGTTCTGGGAAAAGCGGGAAGAGTTGAATAAGAGCTTTGGTACAGAGAGTTATGGCTCGAATGTTTCATTTACACGCAAGTTGCCACATGATCTATCCGCCAATCTGGTTGTTGGATATGAAAGAAAAGAGCAGTATCTGCGAGATGGGGAATCTCTCTCCGAAAGCGATGAAGAAGTTTATGATCCAAGGGGGATTATGGTCACAAGTCCTTCTCTTGTTTACAATTCAGTTGATTCCTTTATCCGGCCCCGAAAAGGAGTTTTTTCTTCAATTGGAGTTGATTTTTCCAGAGGTCTTGAGAATTCTTTGGATAATTTTATTAAATATCGGTATGAAGTCAGATTGTATTTCCAGATCCATGAGCGGATTATTTTGGCAACCCGGGGACGAGCTGGTTATATTGTTCCTTCAGGAGAAAAGAGTGTCATACCTGAAGATCAATTGTTTTTTTTGGGTGGCCTTTCCAGTGTAAGGGGATATGATGAAAACCGCCTCAGGGTAGATCAAACAGGGGATGCCCTGGGCGGGCGAACAGAGATTGTCGGAAGCATTGAAAGCCGTTTCGACATTGGGTTCAATCTGGAGTTATCACCATTTTTTGACATTGGTAGTGTTCGAAATTCTTTGATTGACGAAGGATCAGATTCATTTCAATCTTCCATAGGCGTAAGTCTGAGATACCTTACACCGTATTGCCCGATCGGGATACAATACGGGCATAAACTGGATAAGATGGAAACAGACGAAGAGAAAGGCAGATTCTATTTTACAATTGGGTATACTTTTTGATCAGACTGAATCCATAAGTGACTTAAAGCTTGTAAACGATTTGTTTGGATTTCGCTTCTATTCATCAAATAGGAAAAAGGTATTACGGTTGATTTAAGAAACCGGTTACTTCTTTTAAAAGCCATTCTGCCCAAGCCTCAACACCCTCTCCTGTTTTGGAAGAGATTTGAAAAATTTCAATGTTCGGGTTCAGATTCTTTGCTCTGGTTTTTGCTGCGTCAACATCAAAATCGGAAAGAGACAGATAGTCGATTTTATTGATCAACAGAACATCACATACTGTGAACATCAGAGGGTATTTAAGGGGCTTGTCATCGCCTTCCGGTACACTTAATATCATAACATTTTTGATGGCTCCGGTATCGAATTCAGCCGGGCAGACAAGATTTCCCACATTTTCGATAATGACAAGATCCAGGTTGTCAAGATTTAGGCCTTCCAGTCCTTTTTCAACCATGGATGCGTCAAGATGACAGAATCCGCCGGTTCTGAGTTGAACAGCAGCAATGCCTTTTGCTGCAATTTTTTCTGCGTCCACCATGGAATCAATATCAGCCTCAATAACACCGGTGCGGATTCTTCCTCCCATGGTTTCGATTGTTTTTAATATTGTGGTTGTCTTTCCGGCACCAGGAGAGGACATGAGGTTCAGCAGGAAGGTTTTTGATTTTGAAAGATTTTCTCTTAGCAGGTTTGCTTTGATTGTATTGTCTGTATGGATCGCTTCCTTTATTTCGATAAGTCTGATTTCTTCCATTACATCACCTCCATGTGCTTGATATGGTATTCTCTCCCTGACGTAAGAGTGCATTTTTTTTGGCTGCATTGGGGGCATTCAATGTTTCTGATATCATCTCTTTTGATTTGGAATTCATGATTGCAGGAATCACATTTCATCCGAATTGGCGACCTTTCAATTACAAGTTTGGCTCCTTGGGCAAGAGTTCCTTTGCTCAGATAATCGAAGTAGCGTTGGATCCATTCATTTTCTAGCTCAGAGAGTTCTCCTATGGTCAGATGGATTGCAATGATTTTTTTGACTTTATTTGCCGGAGAGTATTTCAGTGCGATGTTTAAAATGCTTTCGGTTACTTGAAGCTCATGCATTTGAATTCCTTTATTGATTATTTTTCTTCTCTGTATATAAAGCTGAAAGAAATGGATTTCAACTTTATTTTTTTTAAGAATTTCCAGATGCTGTTCATTTACCGGAGAAATCAGGTTTTTTCCATGAGTTGTGCGCAATATATTTCTTGATACTTTTCATGGAATTGATGATAATCACTTCAGAACCTGCGAGTTGAACCGCTATCGTTTTGAAAAAATACAGATCATACCGAAAACTGGTTATAAAAAAAGGAGGATATATGGGGACAACAAAAAAAATATTAATTGCATTTGATGACTCGGAAAATGCCATGCGTGCGGTGGAACAGGTTGCAGAAATATTTAATCCAGGGAATCAGATTACGCTTTTCAGCGTTCTGCAGGATACAGTTTCTGCCTTTAAAATGAACCATCCTGAGCTGACTCCATACTTTATGGCTCAGCAGGAAAGTTTTTCTGAGATAGAGGAACAGCAAAAAACGATTGTGGAAAGGGCGCAGCAGAAAGCCCGGTCGATTCTGTTACAGGCTGGTTTTCGGGCGGAAAATATTGTAATCGAATCACAGATCCAGAAAAAAGGAATTGCTCGGGATATCATTGATTTCGCATCTGGTTACAACATTATTGTCATGGGCAGGAGGGGCCTTTCCGGAATACAGGAATTTTTTCTGGGGAGTGTTTCACAGAAAGTGCTTCATTCTGTAAAGGATATTTCCGTATTAATTGTGAATTAGTTCAGATTCTTGTAATCAGGAGAAAATAATGATTTTATTTCAACATATCGCAGGGAAGAGATGTGGCTTCAAGTTGTGGATGTTTGTCATTATCATGTTAATGATCTGCGGCTGTGCTCCAAAGAAAAAAGAGGTCGAAGGCCTTTTTACCAACTATCCAGGCCCCCAGATTGCAGTGGAACCATATGTTGTCAGTCTGGGGATAGCGACAATGTTAAAAACCCCAATCGAGATTGGGGGGCTGGGGTTTGATCCAGGTGACTCGGTACTTGTCAACATTGTCGGTGGAGCTGAGAAAGAAAAAATTTCAATCCCAATCAATTCCTGGCTTGTCAGTGATACGGGTGGGTTTAAGGTTATTATCAGCAAAGAAATAAAGATGTTGGAATTATTGAAACTTGACCTGGATCCAGCGGATCATAAACCGATCATTGTTCGGGATACAATACCACCGGGTGCATATGTAATAAAAGCAGAAAGCGTTAAATCTGGAAAAAAGGCGGAATGTGTGATTCGGTTTGAGGCGCCCAATAAAATGGATCGGATCAAGGACTGGATACAGGTCAAATTGAGAAAGATTAAAAAGAGAACATAACAAAGAGTTCCTCTTTTCTGGTACTTTTTTTCATAATGTGAGATGTCCTGCATAGTTTAATCAGAACTGTTTCAGCATTCAAAAACGTTGAACAACGGGCTCTGAAGACGTTTTTCTTTTCCTTATATTTTTTATCCATTCTGGCACTATTGTTGCTGATTTAAAACCACATCAAATGTAATTTTTAAATGTTTTAAGTATTTATGTTAAAAATCAAACAGGATACAATGACAAGAGCAGAAGCGATAAAAATTGCGAGACAGCTTTCCAGTGAAGAAAACCCCCTGTCTGTTGTTTTTGATAAAGATCGGAATGATTTTTTTATTTCAGAAGGGGGTGTTTTTTATATTGCGGATGATTTTTATCAAAAGCAGTCTTATGAGATTGTTGCGGTATTCAAGTAAGATGAGCCAATTTCAAAAGTCTGTTGTTTTCAAAATAATCATATTGAAATTCCATTCTGTTTGACTGTGTTTTCCACTCTGCATGTGCTGCCTAACCCTTGATCAATTTGATAAAATTATCCACAAGAAATGGATTAAATGCAGTGCCTTTGTCTTCTTGTAGAATTTTGATAATAAATTCTTTTGATTTCGGTTCTTTATAGGATCTTCGACTTCTCATCGCATCAAACACATCGGCAATGGCAATCATCTGACTGACGATATTCGGACTCCATTGTTTCTGCATGGCCGGATAACCGGTTCCATCATATCTTATATGATGTTCTAAAGCCCCTAAAACAGCAACTTGGGGAATATCTTCAAGCCCAAGTATGTAGCGGGCTCCTTTGGTTGTATGGGTTTCAATGATCGCTCTTTCTTCAAGTGTCAGCGTGCCTGGCTTGTTCAGTATCTCTTCAGGTATGAATAGTTTTCCCGCATCATGCATAACCGAAGCAACCCCGATCTGAAATAGTTTTTCTCCTGAAAAGCCAAGAGATTCTGCCTGGCTCATCGTGAGAATACAGACATTGATCACATGGGTGAAAGTATACTCATCCGCTGATTTCAGTGAGGCCAACATGCTGATAGGATTGATACCGTGGGCAAACCCTTTAATAAATGTCGACACCATGTTTTCAATACCGCGGACATCAATCCTTTTTTTAGATTGTTTAATGCTGTTGTATATTTCTTTAATTTCCTGGAGAGTTGTGTCGCGAAGTGAAAGCAGTTGATCCATTTTTTCCGAATACTCTTCGAAAGACAATTGATCCTGGGGAAAGGGATTGTCCTCGACTCTGACTTCAACCTTTCCCAGTTTGATATGTTCAGTGCTTTTCAATTCCGTTGTTTTGGAGGAGGAGATATCCTGTATCAGCGCATACAAGCCAGACTTCGGGAGGTTTGCAAGAAAAGAAATATGATCAATTTTTTTTTCCTGTAATATATTGATAAATTGTCGGACGTTCGGCCCGTTTCCCTGAATGGTTTGATTGCGGAAAACAAGATTATTGCCAACGACAATCAGGGAGATCTCCTGTCGAATCATAAGAAGGCGATCAAGTTCGATAAAGGTTTCCTCAATATACCGTTTGACCTGGGGATGTTCAAAGGAGTACAGGCGTGAACTGATGATTGCGGCATTAAAGGTTTTAATAATCTGTAACAGTTCTTTTTTGTGTTCTAATTCAGCCATATCTGGTAATTTATTTTTTTTGGGTTATGGACGCTTATACTACTCAAATTGGTTCTTGTTTTGAATATTTTTATAATAATGCTGGCAGATCTTATTTATTTTTTTGTCTTTCATTTGAATTCCGATTTTGAGTAAGGTAGTAACTACTTCATCTGGATACCGTCCAAGGGTTTCAAAAATGGTCTGTTTCATTTTAGACAATGTTTTTGGAAAAAAAGTAAAGGATGTTTTGACCAGTTTCTCCAGAAACGGAATAACAACCGGATTGCCAATATAACCAAGTGCAATAATCAGATTCTCATTTTTTCGTATCGCAGATCTGGATAAGGCTGGATTCCGAATCATTTTGACGATATGTTCGGCTGCTTCCTGAACTTTATAACGACTGGACAACTGAATTGCCTGAGATATGATTCCGGGTTGGTTTGAGCTGAGTAACTGACAAAGAAACTTTCCTGCTTTGGGGTCATGAAATTGTAAAAGAGCTGAAAGTGTTTCCAGTTTGATCTCTTCATCATTATGATTCAGTAAATGGTCAAGGTATGGTGCGATCTCGGTATTACCGATTTCTCGAGTCAGGATAACAAGATTTTTTACATAAGAAGACCTTGGATCATGAATTCTTTTTTTTATCTCATTGCAGGCAGTTTCGCTAAAGTTGGAGAGAAGGTTGATGAGGTGTACGCCGTTTTTTGGGGATTCATATTTCGCAAACATATTAACAACTTCCGGAACAATTTTAGGACCAAGTATAACAAGAAAATCAATTGCCTCGCCATTTTCCTGTTTACCCAGCTTGTCAAAGGCATCAACTGCTCTTGAGAAGAACAGCGGCTTTTCGATCTCATGTAAACAGTTTTTTGCAATGGATTGAAGTTCGGGGTTGGATTTGTGAATGACATGCAGTTTAAAGTTTAAGAATAGTTCTTTTAAAAAAATAAAATCTTCGATGCTCGAAATACTGATCCCATTAAAAATGGATATTAATCTTTTGGAATAATCCAGGTATTCATCCGGTTCGATATTTTCATTCATGAAGGCGATGAGTACTCTGGCGATTTGGAAATCTAAATTTTTTTCCTCAAGCGTTTCCAAGTGGTGTTCAATGGAAAACTGTTCCGGGTCGAGTACGACTTCTGTCTGGTCGGTTGCTGCAAGAGTAGAAAGCATATCCCCATATTCTTCGGTAACATATTTTTCGTAGGACTCCCGTTTGAATAAGGTTTCTGCCTCTTCAGGTTGTATTGCAGGGCTGGTTTTTAATGAGTTGTGTTTTTGGTTCCATGAAGATGAGGATTGTTCTTTGATACCGGCAAATTTTTGGACAAAATCGATCAGGGACGGTGATATTTCCTGTCCTTGATCGTTGGCTTGCCGCATCATTTCAATGACGAAATGTTCCTGGAGACCGCCCATTATTTTTTGGGATTTTGGCTGGTCCGGTTCGAGGTTACAATGCTGAAATGTAATGGATAGAAATTGGTTACGCAGTTCTGGATTAAGCTCCTGAAGAAGGAGGTTTACATTGTCGAAGCGTTGGGAAGTTTGCTGGTTGTCTGTCTCCTCTTGTTCAATTTTATCAATATTCATTTGAAAGAACAGCTCGAACACCCTAACGGAATGTATGGAATCCAGTTTCTGATCATTCAGAAATTTTGCAAGTTCTACAGGTGAAACCTGACTTAAAGCAGAAAGATCAACTCCCAGTTCGGAATCTGTAATTGTACCTGAAACCAGGTTCATGACCAGATTGTGCCAGGTGCTGTTTGAATCGGTTTCTGTTTTTTTGCCGGTCTGATCAATGACAATTTTTGTTTCTTCCGTAAGATGAAGTTTGCTGAAATCGATGGTTTTAATCTCAATATGAAAAAGGGTGTTTTCCCTGGCAGCTTTTTCAATACCTCCCTGCTTTCTAATGGTTTCCGGTTTGGCAGCAATCATACGGAAAAACCGGAGGAGCTCATCTTTTTCAAGTCCTTTTAAAAAGGCAATCGAAATAATTTCATGCTGCCGTAAAGAATCTGCGAACTCTTTGAATCGTTTGTTGTGGGAATCAAGGACTTCATTCCCGATAATCAAGTCATTATCCGTGATGGTAATGAGTAATTTGGGGATGGAGGTAAAAAATTGGTGCAAAGCATTGAAAGAGCGTTTTATGCTGCTCTGAATCTGGGCGTGTTCATCCGGATAGATCAGTACATTTTTGCGTGTGATGTTCAGTTCACTGATAGCATCCGTGATACAGGCAATATCAGGGAATGTATCGGCTGTCGGCCTGTTGGTTTTTTGGAGCAGATCTTGAATATTTTTTTGTTTTTCCGTCATTCAGGAATTTTATGGATTACCTGTATGGTTGCAATCATTTGTTTTATTGGCATTTCATACTCGAATGTGGATTATAATTATCTCTATCAATAAATGGGTAGCAATTCAACTCTTTAATTCAAGTATGGCTTGACAGGTGGGCAATCCTATAATTTGTTCCATTCTTTTTTATTTGCCAAACCCATACCGGGATTATAAGGTTATTTTCATAAAACATGCTGAAATGTAATTATGATTCGCTGGTTTTGGAATCAAAAAGAGTGATCAGGTGTATAGAAATGAGTAGAGGATTCACAATTAAAGGTGTTCTTTTTGATTTTGATGGAACTTTGACCAATCCAGGAGCGCTTGATTTTTCGGAGATTCGGAGAGCGATCGGTTGTCCTGAGAATAAATCCATTCTGGAATTTATTGATACACTGCAAGATTGTGATCAGAGAAATCACATCGTGGAAATTCTGACTCGATTTGAGATGGAAGGTGCTGAAAGATCAGTGCCCAATTCAGATGTGGAAACTGTTTTTCGTTTTCTGCAATCTTGCAATCTGCGTATCGGATTGATCAGTCGCAATGGACTTCGGCCCATTCAAAGAGCGCTTGAAAATTTTCATACCCTGAGAATCGATGATTTTCATCTGGTCATCACACGGGATGATGATTTGAAACCAAAACCAAGTGGCGAAGGGGTAAGGTTTGCAGCTGAAAAATTTGCTGTTCAACCGGAAGAGATACTTGTTGTTGGTGATTATGTTTATGATATTGAGGCCGGGAATCAGGCTGGAGCTGTGACAGCTCTTCTGCGGCATCCGGATGTAAATATATCATTTTGTGCAGAAAGCGATTTTGTCATTTCACGATTGCTGGATATTATCGAAATTGTTCGTCTGGGATTACCCTTGCTGCCTGGAAAAATGCCAGGTGAGTTTTTGGCACCCTTTTTGGAAGGCCTGGACTTGCAGGACCCGGATGTTATCATTCCTCCGGGAATCGGTGAGGATACGGTGGCAGTAATGGCAGGGGGTGAAACGGTTCTGGTAATGAAATCGGATCCGATTACATTTGTCACAAATGAGATCGGGTACTTTACCGTACTGATCAATGCAAATGACATTGCAACTTCCGGTGCAAAACCGCGTTGGCTGTTAAACACGCTATTATTTCCTGTGGGAACGACCCCCTCATCCGCTCTTCATATCATGAATGAAATAAAAATGGTCTGCAGAAAATGGGGGATTTCGTTATGCGGAGGGCATACGGAGATCACCAGTGCTGTAAATCGTCCGATTGCTATTGGGATGCTGGCAGGAACAGTTGAAAAAGATAAACTGATTGATAAACGCCGGATGCAGGAGGGTGATCAGATTCTGATAACCAAAAAAGTTGCTGTTGAAGGTACGGCGATCATTGCCGGAGAGATTTCTGACCGGTTAAGAAAACTAGGTTTGAGGCAGGAACAGATTGAGTTGGCAATAAAACTGAAAAAAGAGATCAGCATTGTAAAAGAGGCGGGGATCGCGGCAGAACATGGTGGGATATCGGCCATGCATGATGTTACCGAAGGCGGGTTGGCAATGGCAATAACGGAACTCTCCATAGCCGGCAATCATAAGCTTCGGATCCATATGGAGAAGATTCCGTTTTATCCAATAACAGAGATGATTTGTGAAAAACTGCATCTGAATCCGCTTGGTCTGATCGGCTCAGGAATGCTTCTGATCTGCTGCCGTAAAGAGGTCTGTCCGGAATTGGTTGAAAAAATCAAAAGTGCAGGTATTGATATCACCTGTATCGGAGAAGTAGGGCAATCCGGTGTAGGTGTTGAGGCCTTTCAGAAAGGGGAAAAAACAGCATGGCCCAGTTTTCAAACCGATGAAATTACAAGGGTCTTATGATGAAATTCCTTACTTCCTGTTTCGTCTGATTTGTCGAATCGTATCTTTGTGCTTTTTTTTCTCATCAGGAGACATTTTTTTCCATTTTTGATAATGGGTTATCAAGCTTTTTTTCTGCTCCGGGTTGAGCTTCTGGAATTGGATAAATTTTTTCCGAAGTTGGTTCTTTCTTTCCAGGGGTAGTCGTTTCCATCGGGAGAAGTTGTTTCTGAGCTGCTTTTTTTGTTCCGGACCAAGAGATTGAAAATGAGAATAGTTCTGGGTGATTCTCACTTGTTCATCTGGCGGAAGATTTTTGAATTTCGCAATATTTTGTCTGATTTCCTGTTTTGTTGCTTCCGGCATGGATTTCCAGTTCTTGTATCGATTCCGGAATACTGATTTTTCCTCAGTAGTCATGGACATCCATTCATCCTTTGCCGACTGTGACGGGTCTGTTGCATGCACTTCGGTAATCGAAAGAATCATAAATGCAAAAAACAGTAGAAGGCTATTTGTCATCTTCATTGTCATCTTCCTCAATAAGTATTTCCATATCTTTAGCCAGGTCATAGTCTTTCATCATATCCATTAGTTTCAGAATTTCCATAACCTCTATGATCTCAACATCTTCTTTGGGAATCTGGAAAGACTTTGTTTCTTTTTGTTCCTCATTTTTTTGCTCATTTGCATAAACCATGGTTTCGGGGAGGAAAAAAACAAGAAACCATATGATCCATAGAATTGCTTTCATCATGATTTCTCATCACTTTTCATAATGTTCTCCCAGTTTTCCAGGAGCTCCAGATGGCGTATCTCCTGAAAATTCTGGAGCAGTTCAAGGTTTTCCGCAATCACAACTTCGTTCAATTCAGGGGAGCGTGGTGCCTTGCTCCACAAAACAAAACCGGCAATGATCATCACGGTCAGCGATGCCATGACAAAAGGTTTATACCTGAATTGAAATAAATGAAAAATGTACCGGCGATTTTTTTTTTCTTCCATATCAGCGATTTTTTTCCAGAAATTTTTTTCAAAATTTCTGGATGGTTCAATTTCCGGCATGGTCCTGATGAGCTGGTCGGTTTGCTGCAGCAAGGCCAGTTGTTTTCTGCATGGTTCACATTCCTCAAGGTGAGAACGAATCTCCTCCATCTGATGCTCCGGGAGTTCGGCATCTGTGAAAGCGGAGATTCTTAAACCGGTATTACATTGTTTTTTCAATTCGAGGGCTCCTGTTTTCATTGCCTGCAATTTTCATAAGGGTTTGTCTGGCCCGATGAATCATTGATTTTATAGCACTTTCTGAATGTTTCAACTGCTTTCCGATCTCTTTGTATGAAAAATTATGATAAACTTTTAACAGCAATGCGGTTCTCTGTTTTTCAGGCAGTGATTTCAACGCCTTTTCCAGAAGAATGTCGTTACCTCTTTTTTCCATAAGCTCTTGCGGATGCTGACTCTTTGGATCTTCAATCTCCTGTTTGATCGTACCGGAATCGGTCTGAACATGGTTATCCATGGTTTCTTTTACAACACGGTATTGAAATTTTCGCGTCTCATTCAGGCATACATTTGTAGCAATCCGAAACAGCCATGTTGAAAAACGGGCATCCGGCTCGTACCTCGAAGCAGCTTTGTAAACTCTTAGAAACACTTCCTGTGCCAATTCTTCGGCCATTTCTCTGTCCCCGCAAAATCGATAGCAGAAATTTACGATTTTTTTCGTATATTTTGTAAACAGAATTCGAAAACCATCCTGGTTTCCGTTTTTAAACTGCAACATATATTGTGAATCAAGATCTGCTTTCATTTATTATATTAAACACGGATCATGGAAAAAAGTTTCGGTTCTGGTTCTAAAAAAACGCATGGATACCCATTGTGAATTTTGTAGCCGGGTCCGGTGTTTTCCCCTGGTATTGATAGAAATCGCCATGTTGAAACAAAGCGAATTCACAAGATAGTGTATATTTTTTTTGAATTGTATAGGATACATAGGTATCTGTTTCCCATCCATACCAGCTCCTTGTGTCCGAAGGGGTGTCTTCTGGGAAAAACACAGCCAATGTGATGCTGGATCGCAACTTTTCAGTTCGGAAATAATCGATTTTTATCCCGGGCGCAATAACGCCGGCCCAGTATATGCCACCTTTGGAAAGAAAATCATCCTCGATCTGGTCACTGAAACGCTGACTGAAAAAAATGGATGTTCTGTCATGTCTTGGCATAGGTGCTATAAATGCGTTGATATCTTTTTGCCGGTCGTTCATTCCTCCTGCGATGAATATAAATGTGCTGGCAGAAAATGAATCATTAACCGTATAGTTGAGATCCATATCAATCAGATATGAAGACAATGTATATTCCCAGACTCTGTCAGGGTATTCAAGGGTGACTGACCCGCTGCCTGTTTCGATCATCATGATTCCGGACAGATAAAAATCTCCCAGAAAAATGTCGCTGCTGATGCCATACCAGATCAGATCGCCCTTGCTTTTCGTAAAATTCAGGAGATCGGTCTGGCTCAGCAGCCAGAGATTTGGATTT
>PNOB01000106.1 GCA_013824585.1 Desulfobacterium sp.
ATCCATGGAATCCAGGATGGTTTCCGCAGTAACCAGCTTTGATTTGTCAGAATCATATAAAAGCTTGAATGCCGGCTCATGATGAAAATATCTCTCTCTGTTCTGACAGATCTTCTCCGGGAAAACATGGGTATGAAAATCGATGATCATGATGACCTTTTTTACAGTTTTCGGTTGTTCCTTCCCATCAATTTTGCCTGAACAGAAAGAATCGATGGGAAGGATTTATCGTTTTTTTTAGTATCGGTAGTGATCCGGTTTAAAAGGACCTTCAACCGGAACGCCAAGGTAATTGGCCTGTTCCTGGGTCAGTTTGGTGAGCTTTACGCCGAGTCGGCCCAGATGCAGTCTTGCCACTTCTTCATCCAGCGTTTTTGGAAGTGTATACACCTTTTTTTCCAGCTTCTTTGTTGCCAGTTCAATCTGGGCCAGGCATTGATTGGTAAAGCTGTTGCTCATCACAAAACTGGGGTGGCCGGTTGCGCATCCCAGGTTGACAAGTCTTCCTTCTGCAAGAACAATCAAAGCTTTTCCGGATTTGAGTATCCATTTATCAACCTGGGGCTTGATCTGAATTTTTTTGCAATCCGGGGATTTCAGCAGATAGGACATCTCGATTTCATTATCAAAATGACCGATATTGCAGATGATGGCCTCATTTTTCATTTTTTCCATATGTGCACCAGTGATCACGTGATAGCACCCTGTTGCGGTAATAAAAATATCTCCCATGGAGGCTGCCTCTTCCATTGTCAATACCTGGTAGCCTTCCATGGATGCTTGCAGCGCACAGATCGGATCAATCTCCGTAATGATTACACGTGCCCCAAATCCGCGCATGGATTGAGCGCACCCTTTTCCCACATCTCCATATCCGCAGACAACCACAATTTTACCGGAGATCATGATATCCGTTGCCCGTTTGATTCCATCTGCTAGGGATTCCCTGCACCCGTATAAATTATCAAATTTTGATTTGGTTACGGAATCATTAACATTAATTGCCGGGAACAAAAGCTCATTATTTTTTGCCAGGTGATACAGGCGGTGCACACCGGTTGTCGTTTCTTCTGATACGCCAAGGAGTTTTTTCGATACTCTGGTCCAGAACTTCGGGTCTCTTTTGTAGCCGGCCTTCAGCCGGTCTATCAGGCATCTCATATCCGAACCGTCATAGGTCTTGTCCAGCAGTGAAGGATTTTTTTCTATGGCAACACCCTGATGAATATAAAGGGTTGCATCTCCGCCATCATCCACAATCAGGTCCGGTCCTGTTCCATCGGGCCACACAAGGGCCTGTTCTGTACACCACCAGAATTCTTCAAGAGTTTCCCCTTTCCAGGCAAATACAGCAGCAGATCTGTTTTTGGCAATGGCTGCTGCTGCATGATCCTGGGTTGAAAAAATATTACAGGTAGCCCATCTGAGATCAGCGCCCAGTGTTTTGAGGGTTTCAATCAGCATGGCTGTTTGAATGGTCATGTGAAGGCTTCCCATTACCTTTAAGCCTTTTAACGGTTTTACAGTCCCATATTTTTCCCGGACTGCCATCAGACCCGGCATTTCGTTTTCAGAAAGTTGCATCTCTTTAAAACCGAGATCGGCAAGGGATAAATCCGCCACCTTATACGGGAGTGAAAGATCGAGTTCTTGAAACATTTTTGAGTCAGACATTTTTTTCTCCTTGTGTTATGTTTTATTGATTTTTATGGATTTGAATATATTGATAGCAAGCTGTTGCCCCAGAGGATATGATTGCTGGGATTGCAATGCGAAACCAGTTGTATGTAAAATATCGGTTATTTCATCCGGATGAAAACCCAGCCAACGATCACCATAGGATTTTCTCATGATTTCATCATTATGTTTATTCAGATCTGCGATCAGCAGGGTTCCCCCGGGTTTCAGGATCCTGCAAGCTTCAGCAATGGCAATGACAGGAGCGGAAATATGGTGTAAAACCATAGAAATTACAACTAATTCAGCTTCTCCATCACTGAGGGGGAGATGTTCCAGCTCTCCGAGTCTAAGGTCAGGTACTCCATTCTCGGATGGAAACCGTTTTCTGGTTTCTGTAAGCATTTGCGCAGAACTGTCCACACCAATCACTTTTTGAGCTTTTTGTTTAAGATGAAAAATCAACTCACCAGTCCCGCATCCGAGGTCTACCGCTGTCGTGCACGGCTCAATTTCTTGTACAATTGCCTGGTTGAGATCAAAACTGCCCAGAATTTCTTGTTTTAAAAGATCCCAATCGGTTGCAATGGAATTAAAAAATTGTCTGGTTCTGATGTTGCGCTCTTCGATCATGTTGGATGCCCGTACAAGGTCTTTTTCCAGGGCAGGATCTTTTTTGAAAAGATATTGTATGGATTCAACAAACTTTTGGGAGTAGGGCTGATCTGATACTGAATAAAATGCCCAAACCCCATCTCTTCTGCATTTCAGGATTTCTGCATCGGTCAGGATTTTAAGATGCCTGGAGATTCTGGATTGTCCCATGTTCATAAGAGCGACAATTTCATTGACGCTCAACTCATGATGGATCAGGGTGTTTACCAGTCTGATTCGTGTGGCATCTGCAAGCGCTTTGAAGTAGTGTAATGTTTCCATATTATTATATCAAGATTTCTTGATATAATAATATGGATGGTAATCGGAGTCAACCTGTTTTTTATGTTGACTCAATAACTTGATTGAATTATTCTTTTAAGTACTTTATCGTATTGGATAATTGATAAGGAGGAGGAGGAATGGATTTTAAAGTGTTGGGTGCCAATCTGGGATTGGAGGAGTCTGAGTTTATTGAGCTTGTGGAATTATTTTTAAGTACGGTTAAGCTGGATCTTGAAAAACTCACTACTGCGTATCAATCCGGGGATTTCGAGGCAGTGGCCGAATCCGCTCATTCTCTGAAAGGCTCTTCTGGAAATCTCGGTTTTACTGAGCTATCAGTGCTTTCAAAAAATGCAGAGGATAAAGGAAGAGAAAATGATTTATCCGGTTTTGCTGAAATTATTGATTCCATGAGTCAGCAGATTGGCAAAATCAAGGAATGTCTTGAACAATCCATCTGAATCTACATTACTTACTTATGAACCGATTTTTCATTCTGTAAACCGGTTTTCTGAAAAAGATAAAATTATTATCGGAAGATAATTGAATATGATGATCGCGGATCAATCTCTTCAAATTTTAATTGTGGATGATAATCCACTCAATCTGAAATTGCTTGAAACAACGCTTGCCAAAGATGGCTATCAGGTGCTTTCTGCCGGGAATGGGCCGGTTGCTCGAGAAATCGCATTTGCAAAAAAACCCAATCTCATTTTGCTTGATATCAAGATGCCGGGAGAAGATGGCTTTCAGGTCATTCAGCAACTGAAAGAGAATTCGGCAACGACAGCAATACCGGTAATCTTTCTCACAGGAGTAAGCGACATAGATACCAAGCTTCACGGTTTTGAGCTTGGAGCTGTTGATTATATTACAAAACCATTTCATCCAAGAGAAGTGCTGGCACGCGTACGTCTTCATTTAAAACTATCGATTGCAACAAATTCATTGATTGCAAGCCAGGCGAATAAATTAAAACAGATCACCGAAGCACAGACTTCAATGCTTGTAACACCGGAAATGTATCCACGCGCCCAATTCGGGGTCTATTATTCAGCCCTGAATGAGGCTGGCGGTGATTTTTATGAGGTGCTGCCGATCTCAGATGATATTTTTGGATATTTTGTTGCCGATTTTTCAGGGCATGACATTAAAACCAGTTATCTTACCGTATCTGTAAAGGCACTTCTTCAGCAGAATTCTGCACTTGTATATCAGGCGCATGAGAGCATGCAAATGATCAATGACGTCCTGGTAGAGATTTTACCGGAAGGCAAATATTTAACTGCGTGTTATGCAAGATTGAATCGAAAAACAAAGCAGATGACCATTATTAATGCAGGGCACCCTCCAGGGATTTTTGTTCCTTCAGAAGGAAGAGCAACCCGCATTGATATGAAGGGTGATATTCTGGGTATTTTTAAAGAGGTTTATTTTGGATCACATACGATTGATGTCAATCCCGGCGATCGTTTTTATATGTATTCTGATGGGTTAATCGAATCCTCAAAAGAGAAAATTGTATGGTCTGCCGGTTCAAATAAAATAGTGGCCGCATGTGAAGCTGCCAGATCCTTCCCGATTCAGGAAGCATCAAAACAGATTGCACGACAGTTATTCAGTGAGAATGTTTCGATTGATGATGATATTGTCGTACTTGGGATAGAGGTATGATTCAGCGGGCAATGCTATTGAGCCAATTTCAAAAGTCTGTTGTTGTAGTTCCGGCGAAAGCCGGACACGCTGTAAAGCATAGCGCTATCCAGTATTTTCATTTCTTTTCTGGACATCGGCTTTCGCCGGTGTGACGCTTTTTTATCGTTTTGAAATTGGCTCTATTGAAAACAAAATGATTGGCAACTCTTTTTCAGCCGTTTACTGTCGGGGAAAATAATGATGGCTGGGCATAATAACTTTCACATTACCCATGAAGCGGGTCGGCTGATAATATCTTTTCAATCAACAATGGAAAATATTGACCGGGTGGATCAAGAATCCAGATTTTTTTTGGAGAAAAGTGGGCTTCAATCTGAGATATTTTCTGTTTGTTTATGTATGCGTGAAGGACTTACAAATGCAGTGCGGCATGGCCACCGAAACAACGCATCAAAAATTGTGAAATACTCACTAACCCGAACCGGGAAAGGTTTGATTATGGAGATTGAGGATGAGGGAGACGGTTTTGACTGGAAATCTGTTGAAAAAAGAAAGCCGGATTCTGATTCCGAACACGGCCGGGGACTTGTCATTATTCGGAAGTATTTTTCAACCTATACATTTAACGAAAAAGGCAATAAACTGACCCTTGTAAAAATTTTATCGTTAAAAAAACAAACCCCCTTGCATTCTGGATTTTAGTTTTTTTCCCACCGCTGAATTTTTTCATAAGCGTCTGTCGCAGCTTTAAACAGGGTTTTCAGATCCACTGGTTTGGTAAAATAATCTTCAAAACCAACTTTTCGACAATCGGACAATTCAAAATGTGATGCATATCCAGTGATTGCGTAGGCAATTGACATCGGATACAACTCGCGTATTGTATTACACAAATCCATGCCATTCATTCCAGGAAGCTTGAGGTCAAGGAACATGACTTGAGCCTTAAATGTTTGTAATATTTCAAGCGCTTCTTCCGCACTTTCTGCACATTTGACTTCATAACCTTCTCTCGTCATAGCCGCTTCCAGCATGTTACGGATCATTTTTTCGTCATCCACAACGATCATTTTTTTTTTCATTCAAACCCCGCAATCATTCCTGATAGTCCTCACTATTTTTTTTATCAGAACGTGTATTTTGGTTGCTCAATATCATGTTCAATATGGCAAGTCCCTTATGCTTTCTTCAGGCTAATGGAAATTTAAAGTTAGCATAGGAAAAATATTGAGGCAAGGTAAAAACTGGAAATAATCCCGGTAATTCATATGCCCGATCTGCTGGATATCGATTATTACAACTGAGCCTCGATTATTCAGAAACCCAGGTTTTTGTGTTGGTTGACTTTTTCACACGATTGCTTTACTGTCGCGGGAAATGGATATGTTTTATCCTATTTTATAAATATGGTAATAAGCCGTGTTCAATCCAATTATGGCCGGAGGAGACGATTATTAAAATTGTTACAACCGTCAAGGAGATGCAGGCAAGATCTGAATCCATAAGGAATCAGGAGAAAAAGATCGCTTTTGTTCCCACCATGGGGTTCCTGCATGATGGTCATTGTTCATTGCTCAGAAAAGGGCGTTTATCCTGCGATGATCTTGTCTTGAGTATCTTTGTGAATCCAACCCAGTTCAGCGCAGGTGAAGATTATGATTCATATCCAAGGGATCTGGAAAAAGATCTTCAACTGGCCGAAAAGGAAGGGGTTGATACTGTTTTTACACCAACCAAAGAGGAGCTTTTCGGTAAAAATTTTCAGACCGGAATAGAGCTCACAAAATTACCGAGACACCTTTGCGGACTTTCACGACCTTCCCATTTTCAGGGTGTTGCACTTGTGGTTACAAAGCTGTTCAATATTGTGAAGCCGCATGTTGCCATTTTTGGCGAAAAAGATTTCCAGCAACTGGCAATTATCCGTCAGATGGCACGAGACCTTGACTTTGACATTCGGATTGAGGGAGGTGCGATTGTTCGGGAAGCAGACGGACTTGCCATGAGCTCCCGAAATACATATCTATCCTCAGAGCAGAGGAAAGCAGCTCTTTGTCTCTATAATACACTGCAAAAATCAAAGAAGATGGTTGAACAAGGAGAAAAAAACAGTTCCAATATTATCAATGAGATGACGATTTTTATCCATCGTCATAAAGAAACACAAATTGATTATATCTCCATTTGTGACCCCGAAACCCTGGATGACATTGACAGTATAAATGGGCCTGTGCTGATGGCATTGGCTGTCAAAGTTGGGAAAACAAGACTTATTGACAACATGATCCTTTCGCCGTAATAATACCATTTTCAGAAAAAAGGGAAGTACATACCATGAAACAGATTTGGTTGAATGATTTCATAATTTTGTAAACACAAAAGAAATTAATTTCAACAAACAAGGAGACTTGAATCAAATAAAGGAGTTACTATGAGCGAAGAGAAATATTTTTTTACGTCTGAGTCTGTAACCGAAGGGCATCCTGACAAAGTTGCTGATGCGATTTCAGATGCAATCCTTGATGCGATTATGGCCCAGGATACTAAATGCCGCGTTGCATGTGAGACCCTGGTTACAACTGGTATTGCTTTTATTGCCGGTGAAATCACTACTGACTGCTATGTGCATATGCCCCAGATTGTCAGGGATACAATTCGGGATATCGGGTATTCCTCATCCCAGATGGGTTTTGACTGGCAGACATGTTCGGTGATTACCAGTATTGATAAACAGTCCCCGGATATTGCGCAAGGAGTTGATGTAGGAAAGGGGCTATTCAAGGAGCAGGGTGCTGGTGACCAGGGGTTGATGTTCGGATTCGCATCCAATGAAACCGAGGAGATGATGCCGATGCCGATCATGTTTGCCCATAAATTGACAAAGCGGCTGGCAACGGTTCGGAAAAACAATTCCCTTGATTTTTTGCGTCCGGACGGGAAATCTCAGGTTACGATCGAATATCAAAATGGTACACCAATACGTGTTGATACGGTTGTTCTTTCCGCTCAGCACAAACCCGATGTGAACTATGAAGATCTAAAAGAAGCAATCATTGAAGAGGTGATCAAGAAAGTGATCCCGGCGGATATGACGGATGGCGATACCCGCTATTTTATCAATCCTACCGGAAAATTTGTTGTGGGTGGCCCCATGGGAGATTGCGGTCTTACCGGTCGCAAAATAATAGTTGACACCTATGGAGGCCAGGGCAGTCATGGTGGCGGGTGTTTTTCCGGAAAAGATCCGTCCAAAGTGGATCGCAGTGCTTCGTATATGGGTCGTTATATCGCAAAGAATATTGTTGCGGCTGGACTGGCAGATAAGTGTGAGATTCAGATCGCATATGCAATTGGTGTTGCCCAACCGGTCTCCGTACTTGTTAATACCATGGGCACAAACAAGATTCCACAAGGAAAAATAGTGGCTCTTGTTAATGAAGTTTTTGATCTGAGACCTGCTGCGATTATTGAAACCCTTGATCTGTTAAGGCCGATTTATCGAGCAACATCCGCATATGGTCATTTTGGAAGAAATGAACCGGGATTTACCTGGGAGCGGACAGATAAAGTGGATATCCTGAAGGATAAAGCAGGCTTATAACATAGAACGGTGGCATATCATTTTTGTGATGCGGGATATGAGAAAATTTCCCATGTCCCGCATCACAATCGTTATTCATTTTACTCATCAATATCTTTGCTTTTTTCGTCCCTTCTTTTGTTCCATTGAACCCATTCATCTTCATCCGCTTCAGGTGAGAAACGGAAAGGCTTGGACGCGGTCCCATCCGGTTTGATAATAATTTGCTGCATGGAGCGAACAATATGGGTCCATTCTTTCAGTGATACAGCATGGGGGCCTGGTATCGGATGAGGCCCGGATACCGGTTTTGGCCCTTGTATACTGTGAGGCCCGCTTTCCTGTTTTGTTGATTTTTCAGTGCTGCTGCTGCTGACAAGGACTTCACCATAGTATACCTTTACAACCGCAGAGCTGTCTTCATTCACATTCATCCTGTAGACAGTGCCTCGGACACCAGCGACGGCTGTCCTGGTTGAAAGTGCAAATCGACCTCTCCCTGCGAACAGTTTTGACGCTTTAGCCCATACCTTACCGAAAAAAATTTTTACGCTGATGTCTCGAACCGTTTTTTTTGGATTTATAGATGCGGATTCAAGGATGAATTGGGTGTTCTCTCCAAACCGGATATAACTTTTATCCGGCAGCAGGATTTCAATCCGTGAGCTTCCGCTGGTTCGTATTGTATCGCCCTGCATTAAGAGATCATGGGTTTTCAGAGGGCTGGCTTTTGTTATTCCCTTCCTGGTAAGATAGGCTTCTCCTTGCAAGAGGGTTATCTTTGCATTTCCATCATCCATGCCAATGGTTACAATATCTTCTTTTGCAACACCAGATTCAGGGAGCGATAATAGAGAAAAAGGGATGATCAGGAAAAAAAATACAATATAGATTTTTTTGATATTTTTTTTATTCATTGGATGGCTCATCAGTTAGTCTACAACAATAATGACTCTGCATTGTTTTAAAAAGGAGAGATTTTCAGGGGCGCCTCGCAGGTTGGAGGCTTCGGTGTTGTTTATAATAAAGTCTGTCTTACCCGGGCCCTCTGTTTTAATCGCTTTGACAATCAGCGGATTTTTGGTTACGCGTTGATTTTCTGTTGCCGTGTCCACATTTTTCGAGTAGCCGCTCATGCCTTGTTGGACAGCATATTCACGACTCACAAAGGCAGCACCATAAACTTCCTGTCCATTTTCATCCAGAACCCTTGGACTCATGGCCGGCTTAGCATCCAACCCCCTGGCATCCACTACAAGTCCTGTATAGGTTGTTGAAGCATTTTTCTGATTTGATGGCGTTGGGGAAGATGAAGAACTGCTTTGAATCGGTTCTACCTGTTTAATCTCTTCAGGCAGTACCAGTTGAGCAAAGCCACCCTTCAGGTTCATTTCCAGTGTGACCTCAACCGTTCCGTCGCTCATGTATTCCTGTTTTGCAACCTGTGCACCCCTGACCATACCGCTTACCTGTGCGCTGATGGAATCATCAGCCATCATGAAATTTTTGACCGTTGTGCTGGATTGAATCCGAACCCCTTGAATAACTTCAAGAATATTTCTATATGCATCCATTTTCGCAGCCCGCAGCGCCATGGGGCGTGCTTCGGGTTTTCCATAATAATTTTCAGGTGGGGCTCCAACCCCTACTGCGCGTATTAACCCGCTGGTCCAATTGATCGAACCATTTCCGACATTTTCCAGCAACTCACCTTCTTCCTGGCAGGTTCCAGCAGCCGGAATCAATAATACCAGGGCCGCAATCAATATAAACCGGTTGAAAAATTTCATGTTTCCTCCTTCATTCAAGCAGATATTCAAACTTTGAATATCTAAATACAGGCTTTTTATCTGATAACCTGGATCGATTCTTATTTGAACTATTTTATGATTGTCGATATTTGTGTTTTAGTTTGTCAAGATCCAGTATTTGAATTTTATTGTCATTTAGTTTGATTATTTTTTTTTCTCGCAAAATTTTTAACTCTTTGTTGATGCTTTCCCGTGTTGCGCCGATCATATCACCCAGTTCTTTTTGAGTGAGAGAGAGATTGATGTGAACAGTGTCCCCTTCTTTTTGACCATGGGAGGATGCAAGCTCAGCCAATTTTTTTGCCAATCGAACAGAAATGTTTAAAAAACATGTATCTTCAAGCAGTTCATCTGTCGATCTCAGTCTTTTTGATAGCAAGGAAAGGATGGACTCAATGGCATTGATATTGGATTGGAGAAATACGAGAAAGTCGTTCCTCTTTAATACAAAAACTTCAGAAGGTTCAATAGCTATCGCATCTGCAGATCGCGGTTCACCATCGAGAAGAGACATTTCTCCAAAAAAATCCCCGGCGGAAAAAATGGTAACGATTATTTCATCACCGATTCTTGAAGGCAGTACGATTTTAATGGTTCCTTTTTTTACAATATAGAGGGCCGTACCTTCATCTCCTTTATGAAAAAGGGCCTGTCCCTGTTTGAGTGACAATCGTCTTAAAGAGGCTGCCAAGCCTGTGATATTGTCTCCACTTAACATCTTAAACAGCGGGATCTGTTTAATGAGTGTAGTGATGTCCATGCCTTTGTTTACCTTGGTTGTCTTGGGGTTAACTTCACAGGTTTTTAATCTTAATTCCTTTGTAATAAAATTTCAAGATATCTTGATAGGTCGATCCTGCTTGAGCCATCCTTTTTGCACCCCATTGACTCATACCAACGCCATGCCCATACCCTTTTCCCTTAAACAGGATTCCACCTTGGCTTGCGTACATATGAAACAGGGTACTTTTTATCCGGGTCTCCCCGATTGAGGCCCTGAAGTGGTTGCTTGATAACTCGGAAACACCTTTGTTGGAATAGATCAAGACCTTGGAAAATCGTCCGGATTTGGATCTGTTTATGACTTTTATCCGATCCAGTCTGGAAATTCCAAGACCATATTGATTCAGTTGTTTAATGGCATCCCTGTAAGGAAGAAAGTATTCCCATGTTTTTTGCGGTTGCTCCTGGCTGAATTGATCCGGGACTCCATTGAGATAAGGGATTTTATCCGTACTCCAGACATTGGAAGGATCCTCTGTGTGTCCACCGCTGTCTGAATGGAAATAAGCGATAATGAGTCTTCCATCATGGGTCATGACCTGGCCTCTTGTTAGATTGACCGCTTTGGTGGATCGTTCTGATTCGTTATTGATTCCCCCATAAACCTGGGAAGCGGTTGTTGCTTCCAAATCATAAAAAGGATGATTGCTTTTTTCCTGGATATACAATGCATATGTTCTGGCAGCGACCGCCTGAGCCATCAGGGCATGATCTTCCCAGCTGTCCGGCATTTCCTTTGGAACCACCCCGTAAAGGTAGCTTTCAATTTCAACATGGTTGATTGCATGCAGACCATTACCGGGTCCGGTTGTGATGATAAAAGATCCGCGATAGGGGGTATTATTCATGTGTAAAACAGAGGATTCTGAAGTGATGCGGTATGTTGAACGGGATAATGGTTGGTTGTTTATTTTTATTATTCCATTTCTGGTTATGAATTGAACCGGACCCCAGCCAGAGTATATCTTTTTTTGGTCTTTACAATCGGTAACAGTGATCAGTTTTCGTGACTTGAACTCAATCATATCTATTTCCCGCTTAATCAATACCCTTACCCGGGGAGTAGCCCTTGATACGGGAAATGGATTCCGGGGTTTTGTGCGGATTACGGATTTGTCTTTTATTTTTTGGGAAAGAAATGGTTTTACAATCTGCATCCATATTTCTGCATCCTTTTTATGAATACCGGATGGATAATCCTGTATGTACTTTGAAAAGACAATATTTGCTTTTCGATATTCCTGTTTATCAAACAGGAGAATTCCGATTTGAAAAAGAGCCTTTGATGCAGCCGTGGTGTCCGGGAATTGATATAGGATTTTGATAAAGCGTTTCAGCGCAGCATCCTGATTGTTCAAATAGGTGTTCTCAGCCTTGGCGATCAGAAATAGAGCGGTTGATTTAATATCATCGTCTGTTGAATGGGCTGCGATTTCATTCAATAGCCCTATGGATTCGAGATATTTTCCCTGGGCCAGGAGAGTCTCTCCTATTGCCAACATATGTCGATCGGTTTTAGAACCAAAAGCATGTTGACTGGATCCGGCTAACAGGAAAAATATCAAAATCAGTGACAGGAAGAATTGATATACTGATTTGATTTGAATCATACCCATGTTACTTTCCGATTATCCCCATCATTTTGTTTTCATAGAGTACGAACCATTCCAGTCTTTTCCCGGCGGATTTTCCATAAACCCTTGACATCGGTGGATCATGGTTTTGCTTGGGCCATCTTCCGGGGTTACTTCAAGCGCTTTGGTGAAAAAGCGGATTGCCTGATTCCAGTTTTGGGATCGGTAGGAAGATAATCCTTTTGAATAAAAGTCCATTGTCTGAATCATGGTTTCATTTACCTGATTGATAAAATCGATGGGCTCATAAATTGTTACCGGCACTTTTTTCCCGACAACATTGATGGAATCAATTTCCCGTGCCAGAATTTTGTTTTTGACGGCATGATATGTTGTATCCCCGATCAGGGTGTATATTCCGTATATCTTATTAACACCTTCAAGCCTGGATGCTGTGTTTACGGTATCTCCCATCATGGTATAATCCATACGATTTTTCGAGCCCATATTCCCAACAACCGCAGGGCC
>PNOB01000107.1 GCA_013824585.1 Desulfobacterium sp.
AGGGTTCCGGGGGCCAGGAACTCAGGCTGGACACCCTGCTGAATCTGCGCAGCAACAAAACTGGCTTCAAAAAGGCTTTCCGTAATCATCAGTGTAGAAATTATACCCAATACAAAAACAGCTTCTCCGGTGTGATCGTGCCCGATTTTTTTGGGCACATCATATCGTTCCGGTCTGAAGACTCCCCGTCGAACCGCTGCGATGATACAGGCTATCAATACCCATGTGGCAGCATAATCTTTAAGGATGTTATAGATATGTCCAATTACACCATCCATTCCCGGAAGGATAAAACCTTCTTTCAGGCCAATGACAACCAGTGAAGTAGATCGAATCCCCAATGATAAAAAACCAAAAAAAATCAAAATATGGAGAACACCTGCGGTCATGTATCTTGGCTGACGCCACTGCGCGAGCCAGATCTTTACCACATTGATTACTCGAACCGGAATATCATCAAAACGTTCATCCGGAGCTGCCTTCACAAGCGGCGCGAGTCGTTTTGCCATGATATAGGCAAACAATCCGACACCGACAATGGGAATCACCAACGAAAATAAAATTGTGGGAATACCCAGAAAAGTAAAACTTGAGGGGGCAATTAAAACTGATTCCATTTGTATTTTCCTTCTCACCTCATGATATAAAATTATGATTCAAGCGATTCAAAAAAAAAAGTCAATAACTCCTTTTTGGGTTCTATAGATTTCCTCTTTAAAAAAATCACCTGATCCACCCTGCATGCCAGACTGAACAAGGGTTCAATTTAATGAAAAAATATAGCCCGGTCAAGAAAAAAATAGAAAGGAACTCACCACAACGAGATGCCGCTAAATAAAAAAAATCGGAGTCCGCAATTAAAGCGGAACTCCGATTTCAATCCAGTTATCCTATTGGTTCAGGTTGAAATTATCCGCCAAAAGAAGCATCTTCAATATCAATCGCAGCTCCATTTGTAGCAAGAATCGCCTCCATCTTTCCAAGTGTAGCCGGTAAAACAGAATTTGCAAAAAATTCAACCGACTTAACCTGTCCTTTATAGAAGGCTGCATCTTTTTTCTGATTTTCAATCAATGGAGCAGCAATGGAGGCCCTCCAGAGAAGCATCCATGCAACAATCACATCTCCCGTTACCTCTAGAAAAGGATGGGCAAAAGCAAAGGCATTCAGAACTTTTTCAGACATTGCTGTCTTACCCAAATGCATGGCCACCTCACCCAACTTATTGAGAGCCGCTTCAACCTTGACGGAATAGGCTTTTATTCCATCCATTTCCTTGGCTTTCATGATCGTTTTCTGGATTTCACCAAAAAGATCCATGACAAGCTTGCCTTTTTTCATACCAAGCTTGCGTCCCAAGAGATCCATTGCCTGAATACCATTGGTTCCCTCATATATCATGGTAATACGGCAATCCCTTAATAGCTGCTCCAAGGGATATTCTTTAATATACCCATAACCCCCAAAAATCTGCATACCATGGCTGCACATTTCAAATGATTTGTCTGTAACATACCCTTTAGCAACCGGTATCAGGATATCAATCAAACCATGCAATTTTTCCTTTATGTCATCATTATCAGCGACCACTGCGCAATCTTCCAGATATGCCACATAATAAAGAAGGCTTCGCATGCCTTCAATATATGCTTTCATCGTGATCAGCTGTCGTCTTATGTCCGGATGTTGAATGATCGGAACGCCTGAAGCATTGGGATCCATCATCTGTAGAAGATTTTTTCCCTGAACTCGTTCCCGTGCATAATTCAATGCGTGTAAATATGCAGAGGTTGCGCATGAAAATCCCTGAAGTCCAACCAATAGACGAGCTTCATTCATCATCAGAAACATGGCACGCATGCCCTTGTTCTCCTCGCCAAGAAGAGTGCCAATGCAGTTCCCCTTGCCACCAAGCGTCAGTGAACAAGTGCTGTTTCCATGAATTCCCATTTTCTCCTCAATACCGGTACAAACCACATCATTGAATTTGCCCAGGCTTCCATCCGAATTCACAAGGAATTTGGGTACCAGAAAGAGCGAAATCCCCTTGGTTCCTGCAGGCGCGCCTTCAATTCTGGCAAGTACCGGATGGATAATATTCTCAGACAGGTCGTGCTCTCCTCCTGAGATAAAAATTTTAGAACCTGTGATGGAATAAGTTCCGTCATTGTTCTTTTTGGCACTTGTGGTCAAGGCACCGACATCTGAACCAGCTTCCGGTTCGGTCAGAAGCATGGTACCTGTCCACTCACCTGTGTACATTTTTTTGAGAAAGGTCTTTTTTTGTTCTTCCGTTCCAAACTCTTCAACCAGTTTTCCGGCACCATGCGTCAAACCTGGGTACATCATAAAAGCATAATTGGCCCCTACAAGGTAATCGCTCGCTGCCATGGATAGCAATCTCGGCATTCCCTGACCGCCATATTCCTGATCTTCAGGCATCGCCAACCATCCACCTTCTTTGAATAATTCCCATGCTTTATGGAACTCTTCCGGTACCGCAACTTTTCCGCCATCGAATTTTGTGCCGACCTCATCTCCAATTTTTTGTGTCGGCAGAATCTCTTTTACAGCCAGATTTCGAGCTTCACTTACAATCAAATCAACCGTTTTTTTATTGAACTCTGCAAATTTTTCATGTTTGCTGAGCTCACTTACCTTGAACTGTTCGTGCAGAACAAAGTCTACATCTCTTCTGTCTGCTATAACCTGTGCCATTTTCTCCTCCTCTTTATGCCTTTTTATGCCTTATCTTCAGACCGCGTCATGGCGTTTCGCCAGCGACAACATCGTTGCTACCAATACCCCGCAGAAAAAGGTCCACCAGAGGATCCGCCATGGATTCCAGATCATATTTTCCCCCTGCATAAACCCATGTGCTAATGATGGCCTCAACACCGCCCAGAATATATCGTTTCACCAGACTGATATATAAATCTTTCCGGAATAGGCCCTCAGCCTGACCTTGCTCAACAACCTCCCCCAAAACATCCAGATACATCTTGGTCAATTCATCAAGGAGTGGATCCAGATGCTGTCCTTTCCGGGCTTCTGCAATATAAACAACAGCCATATTCCGATCCCCCTGGAACTCCCTAAGATGACATCTGATTAAATTTCGAAATTTTTCTCCGGAATTCTCGGCTTTATCTACAGCTTCCCTGAATTTATTAAAAATTTTCCTGGTTTTATAACTGTAAAATTGAAGCAAAATATCATCTTTATTTTTAAAATAGAGATAAATTGTACCGTCGGCTACACCAGCCTCTTTCGCGATCTGAGATATGGTCGAGCGGAAAAATCCCTGTTCTGCAAAAACCTTTATCGCAGCCTCCAGAATCTTGTGGTGTTTATCTGTTTTTTCCTTCCCGTTTGTATCCAAAACCATATTGACAACCTTTTTTTTCAATGAATACTCATTCATTTATCAGAATCCAGGTTATCAAGTCAAGTTTTTTTTCCTATATCTCAACGCAAGCTATCAATTATTATGCTGATTCCATCATATCTTTTCAGAAATAATAATAACAAATTTATCCATTAAGTACATAATTAAAATGAGCAAAGATTCAATATACTATCCTGCCAATCACCAAAGCATAACAAATGGTGCCCCTAATTTTTAAGACTTCATCTTACCCGATGCCCCTCAAAAAAATCTCATTGTTCTTCTCCTCTATTGACATATACAAACCAATAATCCATACTAAGTCATAATAAAAACAGTTTGTTAATCTTAATCCTATAGATTCATTATTACCCATTGAAGTTATCGATGTTTTTCCAGAAATCCCAACGCTGGAGAAATAAAATCCAAATCTCACCAGAGGAATCAGAATGGCAAAGTTCAGCTTAGGAATTCGGGATAAATTGATCGGGATATTTATTCTGATCAAGGTATTACCCCTCATTGTACTTGCCTGGTTTGCCTGGAGCCAGGTCTTTGAACTCGCCAGTTCCGTGCGGCAACGGATTACCGAAATGACCCAGGAAAGCCGGGATGTTGTCGGATTAGTAGGAAGCCTTGCTTCAAAAGATTCTATCCGTGCTCTGGACATTAAATCCAGAGAGAGTATTGAACGCCTGACCACCGATACTGCAAAAGCAGTTGCCTCATTCCTTTATGATCGGGACAGGGATATCCAATATGCAGCCTCCATTCAACCCACGGCATCCGAATATCATCGTTTTATCACAAGCCGTTTTCGCGCTGTTACAAATCATCAGCCCTGGATATTTGACCGTATCCAGGATAAATGGGTTCCAGCAACCGAGTTCGACACAAAACAGACTGAAATTACAGCTGACAATAAGGACAACCGAAGAGATTTTCATTACCGCCATCCGCAACCCGAAAGTGAAAAAAAAGATTTGCCCATTTATCTTGAAATGACCTTTATCGATGTTAATGGAAGAGAAAAAATCAAAGTCACAACATCCGACATGATGCCGTCAGCTTTTCGAGATGTATCTCGTCCGGAAAACACATTCTGCAAAGCAGAAACCTACTTTAAAGAGCTAAAAAAACTAAAAACAGGTGAAATATATGTGTCCGATGTTATCGGAGCTTATGTGCATGGATATGTCATCGGAGATTACACCAAAGCCAATACTCAAAAAATGGGAATTCCATTTGAACCGGAAAAATCCGGGTATGCTGGCAAAGAAAATCCAGTCGGAAAAAAATTTCAGGGGATCATCCGCTGGGCCACTCCCGTCATGCAGCAGAATACGATTATTGGCTTTGTTACGCTGGCGTTAGACCACACCCACGTTATGGAATTTACCGACTATATTATCCCAACAGAAGAACGATACTTGACGATTTCAGATGCAAGTAACGGAAATTATGCGTTTATGTGGGATCATAAAGACAGAAATATTTCCCATCCTAGAGATTATTTCATCGTGGGCTATGATCCGGAAACAGGAAAACCATCTCCTCCCTGGATGGACCAGGAGTTATATAAATCCTGGCAGGATAGCCGGCTGCCCATCTGGCAATTTCTGGAGACAGCTCCTCAATTCCATCATCAAACACTGGAGAAAAAACCTTCGGAACAACTTGCCCGCTCCGGTTCTGTGGGCTTGGATGGTCGTTTTTTGAACTTTGCTCCACAATGTTCCGGATGGCATAATATTACTCAAAACGGTGGATCCGGTTCATTTTTGATCTTCTGGAGTGGTTTATGGAAGCTGACAACTGCCGCAGCGATACCTTACCATACCGGACAATATGGAGAACACCCACGAGGATTTGGATATGTCACGATTGGTGCTAATGTTCATGAGTTTCACAGACCTGCCATGGAAACTTCTAAAAATATACTAGCAATCGAAAAAAATTACATAGCCAGTATTGAACAAAAAGACACCCGGAATCAAGATCTTATGCAGCACTCTCTTCAAAATACAGCTCAGGAACTGACTTACTATACCCTGATCATGATCACGATTGTCATTATCATCGCAATCTGGATGGCCTCCACTCTGACCCGGAGAATAACCAACCTGATTCAGGGAATCGAGCGTTTCCAAAACGGAGACATGGAACATCGGTTAGAGAAAAAATCAAATGATGAGATGGGAAAATTATCGCTTGCGTTCAATAATATGGCTAACTCCATCCAACAGTTTATCATGGATATCCATTCTGAAAAAGACACTTCTGAAAAAACCAATATTTTGTTGAAAGAGGAGATCAAGGAACGACAAAAAGCAGAGCACGCGCTTGCCGTTCACAGGGACAACCTTGAAACCATGATCCAAAAACGAACCGCAGCACTGGAGAAAGAAATTCTGGAACATCAGGCTTCTGAAAAAGCAAAGGAAGAGCTGGAACATCGACTTCATCGTGCCGAAAAGATGGAAGCCATCGGCACCCTTGCCGGTGGAGTTGCCCATGATTTAAACAATATTCTTTCCGGTATTGTAAGCTATCCTGAGTTGTTATTAATGCAACTGTCCGCTGACAGCCCTTTCCGAAAATCGATCAAAACAATTTTGGAGGCTGGAAACAGAGCAGCTGCAATCGTTCAGGACTTATTAACATTGGCAAGAAGAGGTGTTACGGTTGCAGAAGTCGTAAATTTAAACACCATCATCAAAGAATACTTATCAAGCCCGGAACATGAAAAATTGCTTTCATTCCACCCCCGTATCCATATCAAAACGAACCTTGAAAACGGCCTCTTGAACATATCCGGATCTTCTCACCACCTGTCAAAAACCATTATGAATCTGGTTTCCAATGCGGCAGAAGCAATGCCCAAAGGAGGAATAATATCAATTTTAACGGAAAACAGATATGTTGACCAGCCTTTGCGCGGATATGATCATGTTGAAGAAGGAGATTATGCCACCATTTCCATTACAGATTCAGGGATCGGTATTTCTTCGGAGGACATGGAAAGAATTTTCGAACCGTTCTATACCAAAAAAAAGATGGGAAGAAGTGGAACCGGTTTAGGGATGGCTGTTGTATGGGGTACCATAAAGGATCATCAGGGGTATATTGATTGTCAAAGCATTGAAAATAAAGGTACAGTTTTCACTCTCTATTTTCCCGTTACCCGGGAAGAAGTATCCGGGGAGATTCCCAAAATATCCATCGATGATTTTATGGGAAACGGAGAAACCATTCTGGTTGTCGATGATATAAAAGAGCAAAGAGAAATTGCCACCTTGATTCTTACCAAATTGAATTATAAGGTGACGACAGTGTCTAGTGGAGAAAAAGCAATCCAGTATATGAACCGGAATTCCGCGGATCTGCTGATTTTGGATATGATCATGGAACCGGGTATTGACGGCCTGGATACATTGGAAAAAATTCTGGAGATCCATCCCGGGCAAAAAGCCATTATAACCAGTGGATACTCGGAGACCGACCGTGTCCGGGAAGCCCAGAAACTTGGAGCAGAACAATACATCAAAAAACCCTACTCTATTGATAAATTCGGAATTGCAGTAAAAAAAGAGATACAGGGGTTGAAAAAAGTGTAGAAGGAGAATGTTTCCATGGGAAAACCTCGAAGGATACAAAAAGTATTTCAAAGCAACCCTGTTATCGATGGGGCAGGAGTCCGCTTAAATCGTGTTTTTGGCTTTACCGAAACTCCGATATTGGATCCCTTCCTTTTGCTGGATGACTTCCGATCTGCCATTCCAGATCATTATATCAGAGGGTTTCCCTGGCACCCTCATCGAGGAATTGAGACCATAACCTATATGCTGGATGGAAGTGTTGAACACGGTGATAGCATGGGGAATAAAGGAATTGTGTCTTCCGGAGATGTTCAATGGATGACTGCTGGAAGCGGAATCATCCACCAGGAGATGCCCAAAGGAGATGAAAACGGCAAAATGGGTGGTTTTCAGCTATGGGCAAACCTTCCTGCGGCTGATAAAATGATGAAACCGCGTTATCAGGATGTTTCATCAAACCAGATCCCGCAAGTCATTCTCAAAAACGGGGTAACCATAAATGTGATTTGCGGTGAAGTTCAAGGAACAAAAGGACCGGTTTCCGATATTGTCATTGACCCCGAGTATCTGGATATCCAGGTTCCTGCACACCAGTCATTCGTTCATCCGACAAAAACCGGAGATACGGTATTTGCTTATATAATTGATGGTCAAGGTTATTTTCCACCACTCCTGCATCCGCCATCACCAGACTGGAAACAAGATCCTGCAATCCAAACGATCGGAAACGGTACCCTGGTACTGTTTGAAAAAGGCACCGAACTGACTGTCAGCACAGATGAACATCCCATGAGATTTCTCCTGATTTCCGGAAGACCCTTACACGAGACGATTGCATGGAGGGGGCCTATTGTCATGAATACACAAGAAGAACTCGAACAAGCATTTTTAGAATTTCAAAACGGTAATTTTATAAAATAGATAGTTTTTTCATCTTCAGGCCATTACTTTGTTTCTGTTTTAGAAAACAAAACAACCGGATTGCACTACCATCCTCCAGGGACAAACAGCGGTATCTACAGATCAGATCTCATCCAGAGCATCCTTATCAAATAAAACGAACGCTCGCTCTATTTTTATTGACAACACTTCTTCCGCACTGTAATAACAGAAACCAAATGGAATCAGCAGACATGGTATGCTTGAATAACAAGAATTCATGATTTTTATTGAAGAATAGGAAGACAAAGGAGATGAAATGGACATCAAAGACATACGGAAAATACTGATCCTGGGAGCAGGAACAATGGGTCAACAGATTGGCCTGCTTTGCGCGTTTCACGGTTATGACGTTGTGATATATGACTTGAAGCAGAAAATCCTCGCGGATGCCCGGAAAAGAATCCAGAGAAAGGCGGATAAATGGGTTCTGTCAAACCAGTTTCCCGCTATGGATAAGGAGCCTGCCCTTAACCGGATAACCATGACAGATAATCTGGATGAAGCTGCGGAAGGAATCGATCTGATCAGCGAATCTGTCCCGGAAGACCCTGAATTGAAGGGCAAAATTTTTTACGAATTCCATAAACGGTGCAAGGAAGAAACAATCTTCACAACAAACACATCCTCATTGCTGCCCTCCATGTTTGCCAAAACCTCAGGAAGGCCGGACCGGCTTTGCGCACTCCATTTTCACGATATCTCCATAACCAATATCGTTGATGTCATGCCTCATGCGACCACCTCTCCTGAAGTGACCGAACTTGTGACATCTTTTGCCCAGGCAATCGGACAGATCCCTATTGTTCTGAAAAGAGAAAACAACGGATATGTGTTCAATAACATGCTGATGGCTCTTATGGATTCTGCCCTCAGCATGGCCGCAAATGATATTGCCCCGATAGAGGAAATTGATCGTTCCTGGATGGGAATCATGCACACGCTCATCGGACCTTTTGGTATCATGGACAGCATCGGGCTGGATACTGTCTGGAAGGTCACCGACTATTGGGCCAGCCAGTTGAACACTGGAAAGGCCAAGAACAATGCGGCTTTTCTGAAAAAATATATGGATGAAGGAAGGCTTGGGATAAAGACCAATCAGGGCTTTTACAAATATCCGAATCCGGCTTATGCCCGGCCGGATTTTATTTCGAACAAGCTCCCGTCCGCAACCGATTAATCCGGATGATTGGGAAATCATTATTTGCATAGAACATAGTGAAAAACCAGGAAGCAACCCAACAATATGTCGGCCTTTTTCAGGGTTGCTTTCTGAACTGATCCAGAACCTTTCGAATCAGTCTTGCGATATTCATTTTGCTGTAGGGTTTTAAAACATATTCCCGAATTCCGATGGATTTCACCATTTCCGGATCTATCAAATCCGGAAAGCCGGTACATATAATAATGGGAATATCCGATCGGATTTCCAAAATCGCTTTTGCCAGGTTTATCCCCGTCAAATCCGGCATGGTCTGGTCAGAGATAATCAGGTCGAACCGGTCCGGCTGTTTTTTAAATATCGATAAAGCATCCAGGCTGTTCATCGTTGATATCACTTTGTATCCCATACCTGAGAACATCTCTTGTGCCATCTCCACAATATTTTTTTCATCATCGACGAATAATATGTTTTCATCCCCTGTCGGTATATCTTCCTCGTCCTCACCGTCTGCAATCAGTTCTTCCCGGGCCTTTGGAAAAAAAACCTGAAATATCGACCCTTTCTCCGGTTCACTCATTACATGGACTGCGCCTCCGATTTTGGAAACAATACCGTGCACCAGGGCAAGCCCCATCCCTGTTCCTTTTCCATGCTCTTTTGTCGTATAGAAAGGATCAAAAATTTTTTTCATGACCTCCGGATCCATACCGTGCCCTGTATCGGTAACCGTCAACCGGATATATTCACCGGGAATAAGCTTATGGTATTTCCTTGAAGTCTCTGCATTTATCTCAACACTGTCCAGCTTGACTCCCAGAACGCCCCCGCCCTCTTTCATCGCATCTGCAGCATTTGAACAAAGATTCATAACAACCTGATGAATATGTGTAGGGTCTGACAGTACGATTTTTTTTTCATCTGTAATGTTCTGTTGGATTTTAATGGTAGTAGGCAACGATGCTCGAATAAGCTTCAGTACCTCTTTTACAATATAATTCATGTATACCGGCTTCTGGGCTTGTTCGCCCTGACGGCTGAACATGAGAATCTGCAACACCAGATCTTTTGCCCGCTCACATGCTTCCAGAACACGCCTCAGCCGTATCGCAAGTTTGGTCTCCTTGGCCAGTCCGGTCAGACTGATTTCAATATTACCCATGATCGCGGATAAGATATTATTAAAGTCATGAGCAATTCCACCCGCCAAGGTTCCGATCGCCTCCATCTTCTGGGATTGCTGAAGCTGAATTTCAAGATTTTTTTTCTCCTTCTCTGTTTTTTTGCGTTCTGTTATATCCCGCGTCACACCGGTGATCCCGATTGGTTTCTTGTGTTGATCCCGGAAAAAAGTGATGGTAACTTCGGCCCATACGGTTGAACCATTTTTGTGATAATATTCCAGCTCAAATGTCCGTGACCGGTTCAGATCAGAATATCCCAATCGATCCCTTTCCAATTCTTTTGCCAGATCCTCCTGCACCAATTTAAATGACTCCGGGGTCAGGGTTTCATCCAGGGATAAATTCATGGCTTCCTCACAGGTAAAACCCCGGAAACTTTCCACCGAAGGTGTAAGAAAATTATACTTCATTGTTTCCAGATCAATTGTCCAGATCACATCCTTGACATTTTCAGCCAGCAGACGATACCGCTTTTCAGACTGCCGAACCTCTTCCAGGGCTTTTTCCCTTTCTTTCTGGATTGTATTGATTTTATCCGCCAATCCAAAGGAGAACAGGACTGCAAGAAGGCCTGTCCCGACCTGCAGACCAGAGTCGGTGAAAAGATTGTTCGGTAAGAATCCAAAAGATTTCATGAACATCAAAAAGACACTCAAAACCCACGATGTCCAGGCCAACAAAAAAAATCTGGATTGCCGCAAACCGCGAAAAAACAACACCACCCCGCCGTATATCATTGTCAAGGCGGCAAGAGTACCGTAGATTGCCATGGATTGTGTTGTATAATGATAGGAAAGAAAAAAAGGTGAAGGGATAAAAAAGAGTCCGAACGCACAAAAAACAGACAACACCCGATCAAACCCAGGATAGGTCTTCCTGCTGGCTAAAAATGATCGGGTAAACTGTATACTGCTTAAAAGTGCGATAAATCCGAAAACCGGATGGCAGACATTTGCCCACCAGGTATGATCCGGCCAGAAGTATTGAAAAGACAACCCGCTGTGGGCCATGGTAAAAAACGAAGAGCCCGTGATAAAAAAAATCAGATAAAGATAACTGATCTCACGGACAGATA
This sequence comes from Desulfobacterium sp., assembly GCA_013824585.1. Lineage (GTDB taxonomy): Bacteria > Desulfobacterota > Desulfobacteria > Desulfobacterales > SURF-7 > QZKS01. The sequence goes on from PNOB01000107.1 coordinate 11,351, forward strand.
AAAAAATGAAAAAATTATATAAGACCGTTGCCAGCATAACCCCGTAATAAATCCAATGAAATGCAGTATCGGTATGGATATGTCTTTCAAAAGCCGTCTCTGCCCAGGCGATAAAAGGTATTGAAATTGATCCATTGGACTTGATCCGGATATAAAATGTCTGAATACCCGGTGGCTGATGAACCGGAAACACCGATGTACGAAAATTTACAGGTCTCACAGAAAAAGGACGAAAGTCACCACTCTGGTATTTTTTCAATCCATCCGGGGTTGGATAATAAAAATCGATCTCGTCAATTACAGGATACGCATGTTCCAGATACCACAATCTAATCTGGTTGGATGGATTGTCTGCGGAAAAACGGAACCAGAAAGTTGAACGTGAATACCCGAACCCCTTTTTATTTCCAATCGGAGAAAACAGTTTCTCTCCCCAGGAGGAAGCCACTCTGTCAACATTCATTGAGTTGACAGGATCAATAAAGTATTCAAGATGGGCTCTTATCTCTTTCCGTGAAAGGTCAAGGTTCAAAACTTCTGCCCCGAATACAGACCCCTGAAGAGAAAAAAAACAGAACGTGAAAAATAAAAAAACCCGGGTGTGGAACAGCGTCCGGTTTGCCCTTGGGAGAGATTCCATGTGAACACTTTCTCAGGTTTGATTTTTCGTTGTGTAAGAATTAGGAAGATCTTCGATAAAAAGATAACTGGTATAATCATAAAGAAAAGCCGGTTGAATGTCAAGACTGTTGGCCAAAAAAATTCAGAATAACTACATGGATTTTTTTATTATTCTTAAAGAGAAGATCGTAATGATATTGGAAATTCAAATCCTTTTACACACCGCTTCTCTTGGGGTGTAATCAAAACTGTTCGGTTTCACTCGATGTTCAAGTTTTTTGTCGCTGAAAAGGAATAAACCCCGTCATTCCGGGCAGAGCGAAGCGGAGACCCGG